>JAPLTR010000265.1 GCA_026398065.1 Verrucomicrobiota bacterium
CTCGCAGGCTTCACCCTGCTCCTGCTGGTCTTCCTTCCGCTCAATGTCGCGAAGCTGCTCTGGGTGCATCCCCCGGAGGTCCCCACCCGGCTCGCGATCAACGCGATCATGTTCGTGGCCGGCCTGACTTCGCTCCGCCTCGTCTTCCAGGGCCGGCTGGAACTCGCCGGCAGCGGGCTCGCCCTTGCGCTCATCCTCCCGACCCACGCCGTGGCCTTCTTCGCCCACGCGTATCTCGAACCGCTGAGCGTCGGCATCCAGTTTCTCGCTTACGACCTCGTGTTTCTGCTCTTCGCGGTCCTCTTCGGCTCGCGGCGGGTGGCGTTCGCCATGCTCGCCGTGATCGTTGCGAGCCATGTCGCCTTCTACTGGGTCGCGCTCCACGGGCCGCAGATCGCGGGCTCCCTCGGCTTTGCCGCCGACACCCTCGTGCGCGACGGGCTCCTGGCCGTGTGCTTCGTCTTCATGCTCGGCATCACGCTCGTCCACATGATCGAGGCCGCCCACCTCCGCAGCGAGGAGGCACTCCGCCAAACGCGCACGCTCAACGAGAACCTCGAGCAGCTCGTCACCGAGCGCACGCGCGACCTCGCCGCCGCGACCTTCCGCGCCACCGAAGCCTCGCGCGCCAAGAGCGAGTTTCTCGCCAACATGAGCCACGAGATCCGCACGCCGCTCAACGGCATCATCGCCTCGTCGGATCTCCTGTTGCGCCGCTCCGATCTCACCCCCGAGTCCGCCGAGCACGTCCGCCTCGTCGCCGAATCGGGCGACCTCCTCCTGCGCCTCCTCAGCGACATCCTCGACCTCTCGAAGATCGAGGCCGGCCAGCTCGAACTCGAGCGCCAGCCCTTCGACCTCCCGTCGATGGTCGCCGACACCGTCGCGCTCGTCGCCCCGAAGGCCGCCGACGAGGACGTGGTGCTCGAATGCACCGTCGCGCCCGACCTCGCCCGGCACCTCGAGGGCGACGGCTTCCGCCTGCGCCAGGTGCTGCTCAACCTCGTGTCCAACGCGATCAAGTTCACCCCGCGCGGCGGCCGGGTGCAGGTCACGGTCAGTTCCGAAAAACCCGCCGCCAATCCCGCCACGCTCCGTTTCGAGGTGCGCGACACCGGCATCGGCATGGACGCGGAGACGCTCTCACGGGTCTTCGAACGGTTCACCCAGGCCGACTCGTCGACCACGCGCCGCTACGGCGGCTCCGGGCTCGGCCTCGCAATCAGCTCGCACCTCGTGCGCCTGATGGGCGGCACGCTCCACGCGCAAAGCACGCCGGGCCAGGGCTCGATGTTTCATTTCACGATCAAGCTCCCCGTGGCGCGGAGCGCCCCCGCCTCCTCGGTCAGTCCGGTCACGCTCGAGGACACGCTCCGTCTTCGCGTGCTCGTCGCCGAGGACAACCCGGTGAACCAGAAGATCATCAGCTCTCAGCTCACGCGCCTCGGGTGCGAGTTCACGGTCGCGGGCGATGGCGAGGAGGCGCTCGCCGCGCTCGGCCGCGGGCCGCTGCCGGACGTGATCTTGATGGATTGCCACATGCCGAAACTCGACGGCTGGGAGACCACCCGCCAGATCCGGCGCTGGTCCGCCGACCCGCTCCCGGTCCGCCGGCAGGCCGCCGCCCTGCCCATCATCGCGCTTACCGCCGCGGCATTGCCCGAAGAGCAGGCGCGCTGCCGCGCCGCCGGGATGAACGAATTTCTCTCCAAACCAGTGAAGCTCGCCGAGCTCCACCGCATGCTCCAGCCCTACGCCCGCCCCCGCGAAAGCGCCCGGCCCCCGGGCTCCGCCTAACGCGCCGGCGGAGTGACATCCCCATCTCAATGATATAATAATTTAACAATGATGCATTTATAGATCACCGATTCGCCATTCGTAACAAAGCCCCGGGAAGTCCGTCTAGTTCCCCGTTCACCCCCACCCACCATGAAACGTCTCCTCCTCCTCCTCGCCGCCACCTCCCTCGTCCTCGCCCCCGCGGCTCACGCCGCCAAGGGCGACCGCAAGAAAGCCGCCGCCGCCAACACCGAGGCCAGCGCCGCTCTCCTCAAGAAATACGACACCAACGCCAACGGTAAGATCGATGGCGACGAAATCGAAGCAGTTCGCAAGGACTTCACCGGCACGACCGACGAAGCCCTCAAGGCCCTCGACAAGGACCACGACGGCAAGCTCAGCGACACCGAGATCGCCGCCCTCGGCGGCACCCCCAAGAAGATCAAGAAGAAGAAGCCGTAAGGCGCTTCTTCCCCGACTCCTCCTACACCTCTCCGGGCGGCCCGCATCCTCTGCGGCGCCGCCCTTTTTGCCTCCCACGCTCGACACCCCGCGCCCCGCGGCTTGAACTTCGCGACCATGGCGACCGCCCCCCTCGACCTCGCATCCGTCAGCCGTCTCCCCGCGCCGACCGACAACGTCGCGATCGCCACGCGTCGCCTGGAGGCCGGCACCGTTCTCGCGCTCCCGTCCGGTCCCCGCGCCCTCGCGCACACCGTACTCGAGGGCCACCGCTTCGTCGTGGAGCCCATCGCCACCGGCGGCGCACTGCTCTCGTGGGGCCTGCCCTTCGGCACCGCCCTCGCCGACCTCGCGCCCGGCGACTACGTGTGCAACGCCTCGATGCTGGCCGCCCTCGCCGTCCGCCGCGTCGACGGCCTCGTGCTCCCGACGGCCCCGAATTTCGTGGACGTGCTTGACGCGTTCCAGCTCGACGAGCGCACCTTCGTCCCCGCGCCGCCGGTGCCGCTGCTCGCCGCCCCGAGGACGTTTCAGGGCTACCGTCGCCCCGGCCGTCGCGGCGTCGGCACGCGCAATTTCATCGTCATCCTCGGCACCACCTCGCGCACCGCGAGCTATGCGCGCCAGCTCACGGCCCGCCTTCAGCCTCTCGCTCGCGTGCATCCCGGCATCGACGGCATCGTCGCCATCGCCCACACCGAGGGCGGCGGCCCCGACCAGCCCAACAACACCGCCGAGGTCCTCCGCTGCCTCGCCGGCTTCATCACCCACCCCAACGTCGCCGCCGTTCTCGCCGTCGACTACGGCGTCGAGCCCATCACCAACGCCCTGCTCCGCGACTTCATGGAAAAACGCGGCGATCCCCTCGCCGAGGTCCCGCACCATTTTCTCACGCTGCGCGGCGGTCTCGCCGCCGGCCTCGTCGAGGGCGAGCGGATCGTCCGCGGCTGGCTCCCCGCCGCCGACGCCCTCCGCCGCACCGCCGAGCCCATCGCCGCGTTGCGCGTCGCGCTCCAGTGCGGCGGCTCCGACGCGTTTTCCGGTGTATCCGGAAATCCCCTCGCCGGCGCCCTCGTCCACGAGGTCATCCGCCACGGCGGCGCGGGCAACCTCTGCGAGACCGATGAGGTCGTCGGCGCCGAATCCTACATCCTCCGCAGCACGCGCGACGTCGCCACCGCCCGCACGCTCCTCGCCAAGATCGAGGCCTTCAAGCAGCGCCTCGCGTGGCACGGCGTCACCCCCGAGGCCAATCCCTCCGCCGGCAACAAATTCCGCGGCCTCTACAACATCGTCCTCAAGTCCCTCGGCGCCGCGCACAAGAAGGACCCGCGCACCCGCATCGACCACGTGATCGACTACGCCGAGCCGATGACGCAGCCCGGCTTCCACTTCATGAACAGCCCGGGCAACGACCTCGAGGGTATCGCCGGTCAGGTCGCCGCCGGCTGCAACCTGTTCCTCTTCGTCACCGGCAACGGCTCCATCACCAACTTCCCCTTCGTCCCCACGCTGAAGATCACGACGACCACGCGGCGCCACCAGCTCCTGATCCACGAGATGGACATCAACGCCGGCCGCTACCTCGACGGCGAGGCCTTTGCCAGTCTCACCACCGAGAGCTTCGAGCTCCTCCTCGAAACCGCCGGTGGCCGCCGCACCAAGGGCGAGCACGCCGGCCACTCGCAGGTCTCCCTCTGGCGCAATTGGCGCCAGACCGACACTTCCCGCCTGCCCACCCTCCGCGCGCGCACCGCGCCCGACGGCATCCCGCTCCCGCTCCGCCCGGCGGCGCCGCTCGACCCCGTGCCGCTCACCGTGCTTCAAACGGAGTTCGGCCCCGCCACCGAACGCGTCGCCCTCGTCCTCCCGACGAGCCTCTGCGCCGCGCAGATCGCGCGCCTCGCCGCCGACCGCTTCAACGAAAAGCAACTGGGCCGCGCGCAGGGCATCTCGCGCTTCGTCGCGCTCGCGCACACCGAGGGCTGCGGCTTCGGCGGCGAGACGATGCA
>JAPLTR010000355.1 GCA_026398065.1 Verrucomicrobiota bacterium
TGCCCCACCCCGCCCCGAGCTGCCACGTGCCCAGCCCGACCTCGCCGACCTTCCGTCCCGTGCGCCCGAATAGCCGTGTGTTCATCCGGCCCACGCTGTCAATCGTCTCATCGGTGGCAAGCCATCGCCCCATATCATCAACTCAAGCTTCTCCAACCATTTTACAGGAGCAAACGGAGCAGCGGTGTTAGCGAACAAGGACAAAGTTGGGATCTTGGATGAGACGATTGAGCAGGCAGGCCAGCTTGCGCATGACGGCGACGAGGGCGACGGTGGCGGGTTTGCCGTGGGAGCGAAGGCGCTGATAGAAGGCGGCGAGGATGGGGTTCCAGCGGGAGGCGCAGACGGCGGCCATGTAAAGCACGGCGCGGACCTGGCCACGTCCGCCGCGAACATGACGGGGCGAACAGGTCAGGGCGGAGTCTTTGGGATGAGGCGCCACGCCGATCAGGGCGGAGAGCTGAGGGGAGTCGATCTGGCCCAGCTCCTGGACATAGGCCAGGATCGTGGCCACCAGCACCGGCCCGACGCCTTTGACCTCCAGCATTCGCGCCGCTTTCCGGCGCATGTCCGGATCATGGTCGATGTGTTCGTCGATCAGTTTTTCGACGGCCGCGAGCTGCTCGGCGAGAAACGCGCGCTGCGTCTCCAGCAGCCGGCGCAAGGTGGGGCCCGCCACCTCGAGGCGGCCGGTGACCTCGGCCTGCTGCGTGGTGAGCGCCCGGCGGTGTTCGATCAGCTCCCGCAGCACGGTGGCAGACGGATCGGGCGGCACGGCCAGACGCAGCTTGTACGTCTGCCCGTAGCGCCGCAGCAGCCGCGCGTCGATGCGATCGGTCTTGGCGGCCAGCCCCTCGGCGTACGCCATGGCGCGCACCCGTCCCGGCTGCACGACGCACACTTCGATCCCCGCTTGCAGCAGTTCGGCGACCACCACCTTTTCGTAACCGCCGCTCGCCTCGAGCACGACTCGCGGTTGGGCCAGGCGCTTGAGTTGGGCGATGAGCTGGGCGCGGCCTTCGGCGGTGTTGGCACAGCGACCTTCCGTCTGCTCATCGATACAGTAGTCGAGTTGGGCTTTGGCGACATCCAGTCCAACGTAATCGGGTTCGGCGTTTGCAGGCATGGTTGACTCCTTCTTGCAATGCGAGCTCAGGGCTCTTTCAGCGGTTCGAGTTAAACCAGGTGCAGGGCGGCGATCCTCGCTCCGTTCCGAAGTCAGGCCTCGGGTAACAAATCGATCTGTCCGTCCTGCCGCACGCCCGGCGGCCGGCCGGCCGTGCGTCCTGGTGACACCTGCCGTACTACGCACGGCTGGCGTCAAGTCTACCGTGAACCGGGCGGCTTCCTCCGACGAGCTCTTCGGCCCATTCTCGGAAGCCGCCCGGTTCACTGCCTTCTTCGGTTTCACAGTGGATGACATACAAGAGAACGGAGCGTCGCGCGCAGATCGCCGCTCCGCTCCCGTCGTTGGCTGCGCTGATACCGGTCGCCAGCTTTGCATCAAGGCGGGCCGGCGGCCTGCGCTCCCAGGTAAATCCGACCAAATCCGAGTAAATCCGACCAGATCAAGGTGGATCAAGGTCGTGGGGAACTACGA
>JAPLTR010000175.1 GCA_026398065.1 Verrucomicrobiota bacterium
CACCGGCGGCATGGTCGGCGTCGTCCCCGACCGCCGAAAGGCGCGCCGCTGGTATCGTTTGGCCGTGGCCTCCGGCTCCGAGGAGGCAGGGCGCCGGCTGGCGGCGCTGGAGCGCGACGCACCCGACGAGTGAGCCTCAGTTCTTCGGTACGAACTTCTTGTCCTTCATCGCGCGAAAGTAGGCGACGAGGGCGTCGAGGTCGGCGTCCTTGAGGTCCGGGTGGGCCGGCATGTTGCTGAAGCGGAAGGTGCCGGGGTTCTTGATGTAGGCGCGAACCTGTTCTTCGGGCCGGTACTCGAGGATGTTCTGCGGCACGTTGAGCTCCGGGCCCACGCGTCCGCCTTCGCGGTTGATGGCGTGGCACTTGAAGCACTGGTCGCGAAAGATGCGGTAGCCCAGCGCGGCCGGCGCGCCCTCCGGAAGCGGCCCGGGGCTGGTGTGCGGATAGGCTTCGTCGAAGCGCACCATCTCGATCTTGGCCAGCTGCCACGGGCGCGGGTGGGTCTCCAGGTTCTTCTGCTCGGGCTTGCTCCACACCACGTAGAACGGCGCGGGGTTGGCCTTCTGCGGACCGATGGGCTCCCAGCCGGCGACGTCCTGATCCTCGAAGGCCACGTAGGCGCCCTCGTCGGTGGCCAGGCTGCCGCGGAAATAGGCGGCGTAGCCGTCCTTGGCGCGGAGGATGAACTCCTTCTGCTCGAGGTCAGAAGCGCCGGCGAATCCCAGCTGGAGGACGCGCTTCAACGGCAGCGCGCGGAAGCGCTTGTCCTTGTTGTAGTAGGGATCGTAGCCCTGGATCTGCTCGGGGGGGACGTCGTGCGCGAGGCTCTTCAGGGAGAGCGAGCGCACGTCCTTGCCGCCTTCGACGAAGGTGAGGACCGCCTGCGGATCGTCTTCCTTGGCCTTGCTGCACGCAGTGACGGCGGCGAGAGAGACGGCGAGCGCGAGACGGAAGGGAGAGCTACGCATGAGTGGCCCGAACCTCCGATGCCGGCGCCGGCTCCCGGGCTTCGCCAACCAGTCGCAGCACCCACGGAACGAACAGCACGTAGTAGAGGACGTCCGGTACGAGGCGGAGGCCGTGACCCACGTCGAGACGCGTGGCGAACAGGAACACGTCGAGACCCGCCCACAGCACGTACTGCAGCCCCACGAAGCGGACGAGCTTGCGGGCGAAATCGCCCTGGGCGCCGGGCATGCGGCGGACCCGCAGCGCCGCGTAGCCGGTGAGCACCCCGAGGAACAGGAGCTCGTAGGTGAGGAAGGTGGCCCGCGGCGACGACGTGACCCACGGCACGGTGGCGCGGAAGAGCTGGGAGAGGAGCGGAACGATCCACGCGAGCACGAACCCGCGCCCCACCGAGAGCGCCGAGCCATCCCACTCGGCCGCCAGGAAGAACCGCATGTCGCCGAGGATGACGAAGGTGACGCCGCAGAAGGTGGCCCAACCGGTGCCTTCCTTGACCGGTGTCAGCGCACCGTTCAGTCCGGCGTCGGCCGCGATGAGGAGCGCGAAGGCCACACCCCACACCCGAAAGAAGCCGCGCCGCTTCGCCGCCAGGACGAGTACGATGGGAAGCACCAGCCAGGGGAGACCTGGCAATATCCACGGGCTCTTGGAAAGCGACTCGAAGGTCATATGGCTACGGAAGCGGAACGTGAGAAAGCGCGGGCGAGTGTGGAGCTCCTGGCGCGTCGCGTGGCACGCGTACCTTCGGAATTAGCACGCGCGGCGCTGCCGCCGTCAACGGAATTGCCGGA
>JAPLTR010000590.1 GCA_026398065.1 Verrucomicrobiota bacterium
CAGGCCGCCTTCCGGCCCAACCCCACCGTCGATTCCTCCGTGGAAAATGTCCTCGGCACCGGCCGCCTCTCGGGCGTCCGCAGCCTGGAAGCCACCGTGCAGGCCAGCCAGACTTTCGAGCGGGGAGCCAAACGCGAGCGACGCGTGGCGGTCGCCACCCGCGAACGGGAGACGGCCACCAAGGAGTTTGCCCTCCGCCGGGCCGAAATCCTCTCTGTCACCGCCGGAGCCTACGTCGCCACCGTCGCCGCGCAACAACGCCTCACGCTCGCCGCCGAACCGCTTCGCCTTGCCAGCGAAACGCTCACCGTGATCGAGGCCCGGAACCGCGCAGGGGCCGCCTCGCTTGCCGAATCCGCTCGCACCCGCGCCGCACTGGCTTCGGCCGAGGCGGAGTTCGCCAGGGCCGAGGCCGCCGTCGGGTCAGCCCGCGCCGCGCTGGCCGCCACCTGGGGCGGCGATCTCTCCGAAGTCCCCGCGGTGCCGGGTGTCCTGCGGATGCCCGACTCGCTTCCTTCCGAAGCCGCCCTGCGCGCCCGGCTCGGCATGCACCCACGCCTCAATTTGCAGGCCGCCATTATTTCCAGTCGGCGCGCCGCACTCGAACTTGAGCAAGCCCAGGCCACACAGGACGTGACCGCCAGCGGCGGCGTGCGCTTCCTCCGCGACGGCACCGACGCGGCCTTTGTCGCTGGCGTCTCGGTGCCGATTCCCACCCGCAACAAAAACCAAGGCAACATTCGCGCTGCTCGAGAAATTCTCGCCGGAGCCGAACACACCGTGCGCGCGGTCGAGGCCGAGCTCCGCGCCGCTTTTACCGCGGCGTGGCAAGATCTCGTTTCCGCCCATACGCTCGCGCAGAAGCTGCGCCGCGACGCACTCCCCGCCACCGAGGAGGCGCACGCCGCCGTGCGCCGCGCCTACGAAGCGGGCCCGATTCCCCTCATCGACGTCCTCGATGCCCAGCGCGCGCTCGTCGCGCTCAGGCGCGAAATTCTCGAAGCCGATTCCGCTTACGCCGCCGCCCTCGTGCGCCTCGAAGCCCTCACCGACTCCTCATATCCCTCCGTCTCCACGCTGATCAGCCAGCCCTAATCCCGTCTTCCCTCTCCTCATGAACTGGAAACTTCCTCTCACGCTCCTCGCCCTCCTCGCCCTCGGTGGCGGCTCGGCCTACGTCATTCTCCATAAGAGTCCCGCTTCCGCTGCTGCGGGCGGTCACGATGCCCACGGTCACGGTGGTCACGACGAACACGCCGAAGAGGGCGAAAAAGGCCCGCATGGCGGTCGGCTCCTCAGCGACGGCGATTTCTCCATCGAACTCGCCATTTTCGAAAAAGGCGTCCCGCCGGAATTCCGCGCTTGGTTCACCAAAGCCGGCAAACCCATCGCGCCCGCCGACGTAAAACTCACCGTCGATCTCAAGCGCCCCGGCGGCGTCACCGATGCCTTCACGTTCAAAGCCGAAGGCGATTACCTGCGCAGCACAGCCGAGGTCCGCGAACCGCACTCGTTCGACTATTCCATTTTCGCCGAGCACGCCGGCCGCTCCCACCTCTGGGAATTTGCCGCGCCCGAGATGCAGGTGAAGATCGCCGCCGAAGCCGCCCAACGCGCCGGCGTCGCCGTCGCCGTCGCCGGCCCCGCCGCCATGACCGAGGCCCTCTCCGTGTATGGCCAAGTAAAACTCAATGCCAACCGCGTCGGCCGCGCCGTCCCGCGTTTCGGCGGTATCGTCCGCGAAGCACGCAAAGCCATCGGCGACACCGTCGCCGCGGGCGAAGTCGTCGCCATCGTCGAGACCAACCAGTCCCTCGTCTCCCTCGAAGTCCGCGCGCCGGTCGCCGGCGTGGTGATCGATCGCGACGTCAACGCCGGGGAAACCGTTACCGACGGCGCCACTCTCTATCTCATCGCGGACCTCTCCGACGTATGGGTCGATCTCAACGTCCCCAAGCGCGACCACAACCGCATTACCCTGGGCCAAGTCGTCACCATCGAAGCCGACGACGGCGGCGGCGCGACCAAAGGCACCATCGCTTGGATCGCCCCCACGGCCTCCGCCGAAGCGCAGACCTTGGCCGCCCGCGTCGTCATTCCCAACTCCGATCACCGCTGGCACGCCGGTCTTTTTGTGAAAGCCGAGATTGTCCTCGCCGAAGCCACCGTGCCCGTCTCCGTCAAAGAATCCGCCCTGCAATCGCTCTTCGACTTCACCGTGGTGTTCTCGCAGCACGGCGACGTCTACCAAGCCCGCCCTGTGCAACTCGGCCGCCGCTCCGGTGGCTACGTCGAAATCCTTAAGGGCCTCGCCGTCGGCGAGACCTACGTCGTGGAAAATAGTTTCCTCATCAAAGCCGACATCGGCAAGGCCGGCGCGTCCCACGACCATTGAGCACGGAGATCACCACCATGAAAGAGATCACTGCCATCATCCAGCCGCAGACGCTGGCCCGCGTCATTGAAGCGCTGCACGCACTCCCGCACTTTCCCGGCGTCACCGTCATCCCGCATGTCCACGGTCAGGGCCGTGGCCGCGGGGTTGGCGGCGTGTTCCGCCTCTCGGAGGACACCATCCCCTTCCACGACAAAGTTCTGCTCCTCGTCGCCTGCGAAGCGCCGCTCGCCGAATCTATCGTCGCTGCCATCGCCACCGCTGCCCACACGGGCAACCAGGGCGACGGCCTCATCACCGTCAAGGACGTTGCCCGCGTCGTCCGCATCCGCACCGGCGAAACCGCCGGCCAAGCCCTCTAAGCACCGCCCGTCATGCTCGAAAATCTCATCCATTT
>JAPLTR010000193.1 GCA_026398065.1 Verrucomicrobiota bacterium
GCTTCCGCGAAAACGCTTGGAGATACGCGGATATGCGGTTACTGGTAGCACATGAAGTTGGACACCAGAATGACTCTGCCCCCTTCTGACGCATAGCGTTGAATCAGCCCGGCGCGGTCCAGCGTCGCCAGCGCGGCCTCAACGTCGATCTGGTCAAGCGGCAAAAGACGGATCTTGAGCTCGACCGGCTCGTCAGCCAGTCGGCCCTCGCGGTCGGCCTCGCACCACAGGCCCTGGAACAAAAGGCGGGTGAGTGGTGGGAGCGAACAGATCCGCCCATCGGTAAAAAACTTCGGGTGAAGCATTCTCTGGCGAGCCATTTACCCAACCCCGTGCGTGCGCCACTTGCGTAGAATTCCGCTGAAATACTTCTGCTGATTCATGGCCAGATGAGGACTCCATGTCTCCGGTTGTCGGCCGATCTTCCACGCAACGATCTGCATGGCTTTATCGAGCGAATCGACCGTGAATTCTCGTGCCAGTGCGCTCATGCGCGCAGCCATCTGTGTAGAGATTCCTCCAAGGTGCACCTCCCACCGCTGAACAAGCACGGCCCCGACAGCCGCCCGCGCTGCGTCGATCTCCTTTTGGACCTCAAGCCACGCCCGAATCTGCTCGGCGTGCTCCTTGTCTGCGTCGGTCGCGAAGCCGCTGCTGGCCTTGCTCAGAGGAACGCCGGCCTTCCCTGCGTTGCAGTCAAAGCACGCGGTCGCCAGGTTGGCCGGCTCGTTTCCGCCGCCCTCGACCACCGGCACAACGTGATCGACCCGCAAAACCTTCTGCGCCGGAGTCGCGCCGCAGTAGAGGCACTGGAACCGGTCGCGCTTAAAAACCTCGAACCGGACCCGCTTGGACAATGTTTTGCGCTTCGCCACGGTCGCCTCCAAACAGCCCCGCGGGCGCCTAGCCGCGCCACACGGGTCCGCCGAGAGTTCTCGCCCGGCGAGGTTTGAAGTTCTTGAGAATCCGGGGCTAGCCGGACTTCTGCCGCGCTTTTACGCCACAGTGAGGCGAAGAGTCAACTGTTTCGCCGCACGCCGTCGCACATACAGAGCCTGATCTCGGCACTCGGCATCGCAGGACCGCTTGAGGCGCCCGCGCTTGCGCATGGGGTTCGACACGGACAGCCCGCAGAACGCACAGCAGATGCCCGCGCGCTTCTCCGCAGCGATGATCGCCCGTTCCAGTCGCGCCGTGCTGACCCGTAGCGCGGAGACTGCGCGACCGAGCGGGCTCATGGCTGCCACTCTTTCCCGCCCGGCAGGCAGTAGGCGTCGACGCTCGCCCACGCCCGCGCGCACTTCTCGGCGGCGCGCTTGGCTGCGATAAACGAGCGCTCGACGCCAGAGCGGTCGGCGGCGGAATCCCAGTGCGAGACGCTCCAGAAGTGCTCGCCGTCGGCACCCCACACGGCCAGCGCAAGGCCGTCAAGGCGCGCCGTGAAGATTCGGCGCTCGTCCCACTTGATCGCGTTCGGGTCGCTCACGTCGCCACCCGCTTGAGCGTGTCGGTGGCGATGTTGAGGCAGGTGACGAGCCGGTCCGCCTTGTCGCCGGTCTTGTCGCCCGCGTGGAATGCCACCGACTGCATCGCTTCGCGGAGGTGCCGCACGTCAGCGCGGAGCCGGTCGATCTCCAACTCCTCGGCGGTGGGCGACTGCTCGCCGCTCAAGACTGCACCTCGCGGTCATCGGTGCCCACGCCGCGCTTGTGCAACGCGAGCAGCATCAGCACACAGCACGCAGCGTGCGACAGGTGCGGTAGCCCCGACTCTTCGTCGAGGTCGCGACCGATCGCCCACTTCGCGAGGTGTCGGAGCGCGGCCGCGAGAAGCCGCCCCCACGCCATGCCCTTTTCCCAGTTCCGGGCCGCGTACTTCTTCGCCCCGTAGTCGAGAACGATGGCCACTTCGTCGAGGGCGTCGAACGGGAGCAGGTCCCAACGCGGCTTCCCCGCGTCGGCCTTCACGCCCTCCCGCAACTCTCCGGAATTTCCGGTTGGTTGACTCACGCGGCCTCCCTGGTGTGCCGCGCTTCATCGCGCTTGTTCGCCGCCTTGAGCGCCGCGCGAATCCACTTCTCGGCCGTCGTCAGTTCGCGCTGTGCGCACTCGGCCGCCGCGGTCGCGCCGTCTTGCGGGTGCAGCGAATAGCTGTAGCGGACGTGCGTGCGCAGCACGGCCAGCGCGCGGAGGGCGAGCCCCAGCTCTTCGCGCTGCGTACGAGTCTTCTGTCGCTTCACGGTGTGCCTCTTTTCAGTTGCTGCTCGCAGTAGGCGCACTTCCCGCGCTTGGCCGCGTGCTCGATGGTCCCAAAGCACTCGCCCATGCTGATCGCTCCCTTGGGGTTCTTCCCGCGCCACGTCTCGGACGCGATCTGCATCACGCGGCCGTAGCCGATTTGTTCGCAAATATGGACCACGAGATCGGCGCCGTCGATGCCGTCCATCACGCACCCCCGAGCCGGTTCCGAGCCTCAACGCCAGCTCGCCGCCGCTGATCGGCAAGCCACAAATCCACCGTCGTGACGTAGTGCGGCAACTTGC
>JAPLTR010000989.1 GCA_026398065.1 Verrucomicrobiota bacterium
GGTCTCGCGGAACCCAGTCGCGAAAAAGATCTTCGACCAGGCGCTCGTCCTCGAGGGCATGGTGCGCAACACCGGCAAACATGCTGCCGGCATCATCATCACCGACCGGCCGCTCGACGAATTCGTCCCGCTCACCGAGCAGGAAGGCGACGTCACGGTGCAGTTCGACATGAACGCCGTCGGCAAGCTCGGCCTGCTGAAGATGGACTTCCTCGGCCTCAAGACGCTCACCGTCATCGCCGACGCGGTCGAAAACATCCGCCGTACCGCCGATCCAAAGTTCGACATCGAGACGATCTCGCTTGAGGACGCGAAGACCTTCGCCCTCCTCAATTCCGGCCGCACCACCGGCGTGTTTCAGCTGGAGTCCGGCGGCATGCAAAATCTCTGCCGTCAGATCGGCCTTTCCTCGATCGACGAGATCGTCGCCCTGATCGCGCTGTACCGCCCCGGCCCGATGGAGTGGATTCCGGACTACGTGCGCGGCAAAAAGGACCCGAGCACCGTCAAGTTTCCCCACAAGCTCCTCGAGGATGTCTGTCGTGAAACCTACGGCATCATGGTCTATCAGGAGCAGGTCATGGAGGCCGCCAAGGTCATCGCCGGCTACTCGCTCGGCGGCGCCGACATGCTCCGCCGCGCCATGGGTAAGAAGGACGAAAAGGCCATGGCCGCCGAACGCGTGAAGTTCGTCGAGGGCGCCAAACGCGTGAACAACATCGAGGCCAAGGTCGCCGACTCGATCTTCGACATCCTCAACAAATTCGCCGGCTACGGCTTCAACAAATCCCACTCCGCTGCCTACGCCATCCTCAGCTACCAGACCGGGTATCTGAAAGCCAACTACCCGGTGCAGTTCATGGCCGCCATGCTCAGCTCCGAACTCGGCAACTCGGAGAAGGTCTCCCACTTCGTCGCCGAGTGCGAGGCGATGGGCCTCAAGGTCCTGGGTCCCGACGTCAACGAATCGCGCGAGATGTTCACCCCCGTCGCCGATAAGATCCGTTTCGGTCTCGCCGGCGTGAAGGGCGTTGGCGAACTCGCAGCGCAGAAGATCATCGCGGAGCGCGACGCCAACGGCCCGTTCAAGGACTTCGACGACATGGTCTCGCGTGTCGACGGCCGCGCCATCAACAAGCGCGTGCTGGAGCATCTCTCGAAGACCGGGGCCTTCGACTTCAGCGGCGCCTCGCGCAAAAAGCTCTTCGAGGGCATCGACGCTGCGATGTCCGCCGTCGCGTCCAACGCCCGCGACAAGGCCGCCGGCCAGAACACCTTTCTCGACATGCTCGCCGAGGAAAAGCCCGCAAAGAAAGCGGCTGCGGTTGCCGCTGCGCCGCGCGCCGGCCAGGTCGCCGCACTCACCGAAGACATCGGCGATTTTACCTCCGCCGAGCGCCTCGTTTTCGAAAAGGAACTCCTCGGTTTCTACGTCTCCGGCCATCCGATGAACCTGTACGCGGGACTCGCCGAAGCCATCGATTCCTACCCCATCGAGGAACTCCTCAATCAACCCGACCGCACGGAGTTTCGCCTCGGCGGCATCGTCAGCAACATCGCGAAGCGCCTGTCGAAAAAGGACAACCGCCCATGGGCGTCCTTCACCCTCGCGACCAAGACCGCCTCCGTCGCCCTCAACATGTTTGCCGACGGCTTCGCCAACTACGGCGCGCTGCTGGTCGAAAACGCGACCATCGTGGTCCTCGGCAATATCATCGTCGGCACCGAGGGCCCGCGCATCAATGTCAAGGAGGCCTCCCCCCTCGACGGCTATGTCTGCTCGCATGTGCGCAAGGTCACGTGGCTGCTCCATCCCGCCCACCCCGAACTCAACGCCTTTTTCCGCCTGCTTCGTGACACGCTCAACAAGCAGTCCGGCGATACCCGTATGGAGTTCGGTTTTCTTTTCGAGGATCGTGTCGCCTCGATAGCGGAGGTGAGCACTGCGCTCACGTGGAAGCTCAACGCCCCGGCATTTCAGGCCCTGCGGGCGCACCCCGCTGTCGCCGGCGTGCAGATCGAGACCAAGCGCCTCGAGTTGAAACAGGACCGCAAGTGGTCAAAACGCGCGTAGGCCGCGGCACTGACAGGGCCGCCAACGGCTGGCCGACGACGGAAGGTCAGACTTTGGCTCCAGTGATGGCAGTCGGCACCGCGGTCGCCGGGAGAAATATCCTGAACACCGACCCGTGACCGAGCTCACTATCGACGGTCACAGTCCCGCCATGGCCCGTGACGATGCCATGTACGGAAGATAGCCCGAGGCCCGCACCCTTGCCCATTTCCTTCGTGGTATAGAAGGGATCGAACACTCGGCCGATGACCTCGGGCGCGATCCCGCGCCCGGTGTCCGCGACCGAAATCATGACACAGGGTCCACCCTTTCCCCAGGGGTTTTGCGTGGAGGCTCGCGGGGAGAGCCGGGAATTCTCTACCGTGACCGTGAGAGTGCCGCCGTTCGGCATCGCATCACACCCATTGGTGCAGAGGCTCAGGACCACCTGCTGCAGCTGCGCGGCGTCAGCGGTCACGGGCCAGAGGTCGGCAGACACCCGCTCCACCAAGGTTATGTTCGGCGGAAGACTCTCCTTCGCGGCGCCCACCGTGGTGGTGACCAATTGAGCGACATCGACGACCGCCCGGACCTGGGCGACACTGCGGCTAAACACCAACAGCTGCTTGATGATCGCCGCCCCTCGTCGCGCCCCCGCCTGAATGCTCGACATCAGCTCGCGGTCGCCCTCGTCCGTCAGCTTGTCGTGGAAGACCTCCGCCGCCATGAGCATCGGGGTAAGGATGTTGTTCAAATCGTGGGCCACGCCGCCCGCGAGCGTCGCGACCGACTCCAGCCGCCGGGTATG
>JAPLTR010000009.1 GCA_026398065.1 Verrucomicrobiota bacterium
CGCGCCTCCTTCCCTTTGGCGTCAAGCCCCGCCGCGGCCAACCACGGAGTGCAAAAGGCCACAGTCCGACTATTTCTGCCCGGCTCATCCCCGGATTCCCCGGGGTCATTCGAAACCCCAGGCCGTTGAAATAGCTTCCTCGCGTAATGCTGGCGTAATCGCGCGTGTGTAGACTGCTCTCCATGACTGTCCGCCGCCACCCCGATCCTGGTATCCACCCAAGCTTCTGCGCCCGCTGCGTTCGCCTCAGCTTCTTTCTCGCCGTTGTCACGCTGGGCCTTGCCCAGGCTCCGGCGGAGACCGGCAAGGTCGCCGGAACGATTGTCGACCCCGTCCGCGGCCGGCCGGTGGAATTCGCCACCGTCACCCTGCGCAAGGCCGCGGGGGGCGAAGTGCTGCGCACGGGCGCGACCGATGCCCGGGGCCGCTTCGATTTCGAAGGCATGCCGGCCGGGAGCTATCAGGTGAGCTATGGCATGGTCGGCGCCGAACAGGCCTCGACCGCGGTCTTCACGGTGGATGCCGCGCATCGGACGGTCGACCTCGGTTCCATCCCACTGGGCTTGGGCGAGGCCGTGACGATGGCAAAGGTCGAGGTGGGCGCCCGGAAGGAGGCGTTCTACAACTCCATCGACCGAAAAGTCTACAACGTCGGCCAGGATGTGCAGAGCGTCTCCGGCTCGGCCAGCGACCTGTTGCAAAACGTCCCTTCGGTCCAGGTCGACATCGAGGGCAACGTGAGCCTGCGCGGCGACTCGAACGTCCTGATTTTGGTCAACGGGAAGACGTCCACGATGATGGGCAAGAACCGCGCCGCCGTGCTCGATCAACTGCCCGCCGACAGCATTTCGAAGATCGAGGTCATCACCAACCCTTCCGCGAAATACAAACCCGACGGCACCGCGGGCATCATCAACCTCACGCTCAAACAAAAGCAGGACACCGCCTACTCCGGCAGCCTGCGCGTCTCGGCCGGCAACGCCAGGCGCTACAACGCCAACCTGACCGCCAGCTACAATCCGGGAAAGTTCACGCTCTTCCTCAGCGCCGGCGTGCGGCAGGACGACCGCTCGCGGACCGTCCAGGACGACCGGTCCCATCTCGACACGGCGACCAACACCCTCGTCGCCACCTCCCAGCGGACGAGCGAGGCCATGCGTCCGCTCTCCCGCATCGTCCAGACCGGCCTCGACTACCAGTTCGACGAGCACACCAAGGCCGGGGCCAACGTGCGCTACAATCACCGCGGTTTCGAACGCCACTCGGTGGTGACCAACCTCTCCCGCGGCGCGGCCGGCGCAGTCACCGGCGACTACGACCGTTACCGGATCGATCCCGAGTCCCAGACCGACCTCGAGTTCACCGGCACGGTCCAGCACTCGTTTGCCGGGTCCGACCGCGAACTGAACCTCGAGGTCCGGCACGGACGGACCACGGAGCGCGAGGACAACAGGTACACCAATCTCTACCGGTTCCCCGCGCGCCCGGCGTCCCGCGACTTCACGGTGATCAACCCCGTCGAGACCAGCACCGAGACGTCGGTCGACTACACGCATCCGCTCGGCGAGGAATCCAAGATCGAGACCGGCTACAACGGTCAGGTCAGCGAGACGGACATGGATTTCCACGGCAGCTTCATCGACGCGGCGGGCGCGCTGCAGCCCGACCTCACCAAGACGAACCACTTCATCTACGACGCGACCATCCACGCGTTCTACGGCACCTTCGCCCGGAAGTTCGGGGCGTTCGGCCTGCTGGCCGGCCTGCGGTTCGAGCATGCGGCCATCGACACGAACCAGGTCACGGCGCGCCTGCTCGGGTCCAACGACTACAACCGGCTCTACCCCAGCCTGCACCTGAGCCAGGACCTGACCGCGACCCAACAGCTCCAGCTCAACTACAGCCACCGCGTGCACCGCCCCGAGGGCGACGACCTCAATCCGTATCCGGAATATCAGGACCCCTTCAACCTTCGCGCCGGCAATCCCCGCCTGGTGCCCGAGGACATCCACTCCGTCGAGGCCGGCTGGCAGCATAAGAAGGACGACACGACCTATCTGGCGACGGTCTACCACCGCTACCGTTACCACGGCATGACCGAGGTGGCGCGCTACATCAGCCCGACCACGCTGCTCACCACCAAGGAGAACCTTGGCACCAGCCGCGCCACGGGCCTGGAACTCGGCGCCAACACCCGGCTGCGCGAGCGGCTCTCGCTCAACTTCAGCGCGAACGCCTACCGCAGCGAGATCGACGCGAGCAACCTGGGCTTCAGCTCCAAGCGGTCGAGCTTCGTCTGGGATGCGAAGCTCAATGCCAACTACGACGTCACGAAGACGACGCTCGTCCAGTTCAACACCAACTACACCGCGAAACGGCTCACGCCCCAAGGCTACCGCTATCCCACGAAGGTCGCCAACATCGGCCTCCGCCACACGCTCGCGGACAAAAAAACCGCGCTGATCCTCACGCTGTCCGATGCGTTCAACTCGCTCCGGGAGCGCACCCACATCGACACCCCGGTGCTGTATCAGGACATCACGCGCCACCGCAGCAGCCGCATCCTGTACCTGGGCGTGGTCTACAATTTCGGGAAGACCGGCAAGAAACCGAAGAAGGACGAGCTGCAATTTGACAACACGCCCTGAAGCGGACGCCCCAGGGCCCCAGCGTTCACTCCCGTTTGCACGAAAGGCGGGCGCACAGGGTCTGCTATAGGGTGATTGGTTCCCCGCCGAGACGACGCCTCCTGCCGGGTTCGCGCACTCCCGCGCCCTCCGGCCAAGCTTCCGCATAACCCCGAGAAGCGAGCCTTCTTCCGGTTCCGGTGTACTCGCGTCGCGCGGCCTCGGCTGCTAGCGGTTTTCGCACTGTGCCCCGCTTTCTCCGCGCTCTGCTCCCCTTCACTTTCCTCGCCGTGCTCGCGGCTCCCCTCCAGGGTCTTCCCACCAGCGCCTCGCCGGGCGACATCCAGGTCGCCGGTTACCTCGGCCAGCGGCTGTCCGGCTGTCTCGAACACAACGTCAAGGCCACCGACGGCCAGTACCTCACGACGGTTTTCCAGTCGAAGGCGGAGACGCGCACCTGGCAGACCGAATTCTGGGGCAAGTGGATGCACTCCGCCGTCCCGCTCTACCGGTACTCCGGCGACGCCGCGCTCAAGGCCAACCTCGACGCGTCGGTGAAGACCCTCCTCGCCACCCAGCGCGCCGACGGCTATATCGGCAACTACACCGATGCCGCGCAGCTCAGCGGCCCATGGGACATCTGGGGCCGCAAGTACACGATGCTCGGCCTGCTGCAGTATTACGATCTCACGCACGACGCCGCCGTCCTCACTGCGGCCCGCCGCGTCGCCGACCACCTGATGACGCAGGTCGGACCCGGCAAAAAGGATATCTACAAAGTGGGCGCCTACCATGGCATGGCGAGCTGCTCCGTCCTTGAACCGATCCTCGGGCTGCACCGGCGCACCGGCGAGGCGAAGTACCTGGAGTTCGCCCGCTATATCGTTGCCCAGCTCGAGGAGCCCGCCGACAGCGCGAAGCTCATCTCGAAGGCCCTCGCCGGCGTCGATGTCGGCAGCCGTTTCCCCCATCCGAAATCGTGGTGGAGCTGGGACAACGGGATGAAGGCCTACGAGATGATGTCCTGCTACCAGGGCCTGCTCGACTACTATCAGGCCACCGGCGAAAAGCAGTACCTCGAGGCCACGGTGGCGGTCGCACAGAACATCATCGCGACGGAGATCAATGCGGCTGGCTCCGGCGCGGCGTTCGAATGCTGGTATCACGGCGGTGCCCGCGAGACGGAGCCGGCGTTTCACATGATGGAAACCTGCGTGACAACCACCTGGCTGCGGCTTTGCGAATCACTTCTCCGGCTCACCGGCGATCCGCGCTACGCCGATCAGATCGAGCGCACCCTCTATAACGCCTTCCTGGCGTCGCTGGCCCGCGACGACAGC
>JAPLTR010000399.1 GCA_026398065.1 Verrucomicrobiota bacterium
GGTGGCTCGCCCCTTCAGCCGCGCCAGCCGTTCGCGCGCGGCCGCCCGGTCCGAGCCCGCGTAAGTCCACTGGCGCACGCCGTCGTAATGACTGTACGCGATGAAGCCGAGCCAGACGTCGGCGATACGGTCGTCGTGCAGCCCCAGGAAGTTGCAGCCGATCGCCCCGCGCGAAAAACCCGCCAGCACCACGCGCTCCGGATCGCCGCCATAGCGCCGGCACACATCCCGCACCGTCGCGATGCAATAGCGCTTCGTCTCCCCTACGTCGCCCCACCATTTTTCCGCATTCCATTTCCGCCCGGGTCCCGTCGCCACAAAGGGCAGCGTGATCCAGATAAACCCCCGCCCCGCGCTCAGCCCGTAGCCGAGCATGCAACCCCCGACCGAGCCATCGCTGGTGTCACCGAGTTTGTTGGCGTACCCGCCGTTGCCCGCGTACTCGACGATCACCGGCAGCCGCCCGCCCGCCTGCCAGTCCACCGGCAGATAGAGCGCATGCTGCACCTCCGTCCCCTCCCACCCCGCCGTGGTCGCCCGCACCCGCCGCCCCGCCGCCGGCGCCCCCGCCTCCAACCCCGGCACCACCAGATCCGCCGGCACGTCATTCAGATTCGTCTGCGCCCCCGCACTGCCACCGACGAAGCCGCCCAGACAGAGAAGCCACATCAGCACCCGACGAAGCGGACCGGTCTTAACACGTGAGAGGTTCATCGCTGGCGCGGTGTCGGGCGGATTCTGTCCGGGGGTAAGCCGAACCCCGTTTTCTGTGGACCATCTCTGGCATGACCACGCCATGTTCAGCGAGCTGACCGACCACCCACGCCACACCGTCAAAGAGCGCGCCGTCAAAATCGGTGACGGCAACACGCTCGCTTCCGTCTTTCTTCGCGGTCAGCTCGGGAAACGACAGGTGAAACGACGGCCGGAGGGAATCTTTGACCCGAACGCCGACCACAGATTCTGCATTCGCTCCGACCTGAATCGCGAGATGGTCGCTTTCTTTTTTCACGACCCGCAGTGCGACAGAGCTTCCCCTCCCGAGGCGCAGCCTCGCCAGCAAGTCGTCGAGAATCTCTGCGTTCGAAGCCATGGTGTCTGACCAACTATGTTGCCACTGCACGCCTCATCGAGGCCGAAATGAACCCATCGCCTTCCCCCAAAGATACCCCGTGCGAAAATAGCCCAGCGCGCGGAAACCCAGCCGCTCGTAGAGCCGCGTCATGCCGGACTCGATGGCAAAGACCGCAGGATCGCCGACGGTCAGCTTGCGTGGCCCGGCTTTGCCCTCAGTCGCGCCTCTGCTGGGAACGCATCGGCGGCGAGTTCGGACGAGTCTTGCTTCTTTTTAATCGCGCGGGTCCTCCTCCAAACCAAATCGTTCACGCAGGAATGCGCACGATTGTTCCGCCAACCATTGATCTTCCTTCTCCCCACGGGCCTTCACCGTGGACACTCCGACCAATCCGATGGTCCCCAACTCGGCGTCGCCTCGGTAAAAGAACAGCGTGTAGTCCGGGCAGGCGATCAGGGTCCCCACCGTGAAATAAACGTCCTGCCCGGTCTCCGCATCCACCGTTTTCCGCGGCTCCCGCTTCTCGATGACCAGTCGGGCGAGCACCACGAGGCGATCGGCTTCGGAAAACGGACCGAAAACACGCTTCGTCGCCTGAGCGTCCGTCGACGCCATTAGGTTGGTCGCGAGCACCACCATCATCATCACGAGAGTCTTCATCGCCAACGCAGCCTATGCCGAACTCCTCTTCGAGGTCGAAATGAAACCGTTTCGGCCGATCTGGATTGGAGCATCCCCACAGGGGAAGCCCGCCTCATAAAAGCGCCGCCACCGGCCGAATTCCACAGCGTCCATCGTCGTGCCCAGCGCACCGCCGCGCTTCCCCCGCATCCGCCCGTTCCGAGCTGTGGGAGGGGCTTTACGCCCCGACAATTTTCGCCTCCGCCACCCGTCGGGGCGTAAAGCCCCTCCCACAGTTCAGGCCCCGACCGACCCCGGCTCATTCCGTATCCGCCGAATCCGCGTCATCCGCGGTCAACCCTTTCCGGAAGGACCGCCTCAATCCGGCCCGGGGTCGGACTGAATCCATGATCGACAGTTCTCTTTATCAACTTAATTAATTGATTTATGCCCAAAAAAGCACTACCCTCGCGCCCACCTCCCACCAGCCAACCGCCCATGAACACGGATCGCCCCCGATTCCGGAGCCCCCTCGCGCCCGCACGAAACGGACGCGCGGGTGGCTCATGGCCTGACCGGATCAAACCGGCCATCCCACCATCCCCGGTCAGATCCGACCAAATCCGAGTAAATCCGACCAGATCCAACCTGCGGGAAAGAGGCCACGTCAGCCGGAGCCGTGGCACGGTCAACCTGACCGTGCTGGATCGTCCCCATCTCGCCGGACCCAATCAGCACGCTCAGGTTGAGCATCCCGCGTGTGGCGGACGCGGCCTCAGGGTAAATCCAAGTAAATCCGACCAAATCCAAGTAAATCCAACCCGGTCGCACGTGCCTGAAACAGGCCACGTCAGCCGGAGCCGTAGCACGGTCAGCCTGACCGTGCTGGATCGACTGCGCCGCGACCGATCCACCCGGCACGCTCAGGTTGAGCGTGCCACTTCTGGCGGACGCGGCCTCGGGGTAAACCCAGGCAAATCCGACCAAATCCAAGTAAATCCAACCAGATCCGACCACTCCGCCCTCCAATCCCCGCTCAATCGATCAACACTCTCTGAGCCTTCTTCCGTTGTAGGAGGGGTGCCCTCACCCTGCATTCGAAGCGCTGCGCGCGAGTGAGGCACCCCGC
The DNA here is from genome assembly GCA_026398065.1 of Verrucomicrobiota bacterium. Taxonomy (GTDB): domain Bacteria; phylum Verrucomicrobiota; class Verrucomicrobiia; order Opitutales; family Opitutaceae; genus GAS368. The sequence continues at coordinate 2,826 of JAPLTR010000399.1, forward strand.
CTACATCCACCCCGCCCAACCGGCCCGCCGCCCAATCGCCTCCTCTAATACTACCCTCACGCCCCACTTTCTCTTTGGAATAGTTCTAATTATCACTTGCACCTTAGAACCATTCCAATTTGTTGCCTCTCCCTCAAAAACGATGTCCACCGCCACTCTCAACGCTGACGCCCTCGCGCAGAAGCTCGCCGACAGCGGGCTTCGCAGCACCCCCCAGCGCGAATTCGTCTACAACGTGCTCCTCAAGAAGCGCGACCACCCCACGGCCGACGAAGTCTTTGCCCGCGTCAAATCCGAGCTCCCCACCATCTCCCTCGCGACGGTTTACAACTGCCTCGAAACCCTCGCCCAGTGCGGCCTGATCCGGGTGGTCAATTTCGAGCGCGGCCCGACCCGCTACTGCCCGAACCTGAAACCGCACGCCCACTTTCACGACGACCAGACCGGCCAGACCCACGACATCGACCTCCCCCCCGAGCTCCTCGGTCAGGTCAGCTCCATCCTCCCCGCCGGCTACGACGCCAAGTCCGTCGAAATCATCTTCCGCGGCAAGGCCGCCAAGTCCGCCAACTGACCGCCTCCCGATCTCTCCTCTTCGATCTCCGACCTTCGATCTCCGAATATTTTCCGACACACATGTCCTCGCTCGAAATCAAAAACCTCCACGTCTCCATCGGCGAAAAAGCCATCGTCAAGGGCCTGACCCTCACGATCCGCAGCGGCGAAGTTCACGCAATCATGGGGCC
>JAPLTR010000921.1 GCA_026398065.1 Verrucomicrobiota bacterium
ATGCCCTCGACGACATCGAGCGTGGTCTCGATCGACTTCGCTTCCTCGACCGTGATGGTGCCGTCCTTGCCGACCTTGTCCATGGCGTCGGCGATGATGTCACCGATCTCGGTGTCCCAGTTGGCGGACACGGTCGCGACCTGGCGGATTTCCTCGCGGTCGGAGACCTTCTTGGAAACGCGCGCGAGCTCGGCGACGGCGGCCTCGACGGCCTTGTCGATGCCGCGCTTGAGGAAGATCGGGTTGGAACCCGCGGTGACGTTCTTGAGACCCTCGCGGTAGATGCCCTCGGCGAGCACGGTCGCGGTGGTGGTGCCGTCGCCGGCGGCGTCGGAGGTCTTGGAAGCGACTTCCTTCACCATCTGGGCGCCCATGTTCTCGTACGGATCGGGAAGCTCGACTTCCTTGGCGACCGTGACGCCGTCCTTGGTGACGGTCGGCGAGCCGAATTTCTTGTCGATGACGACATTGCGGCCCTTGGGCCCGAGGGTGACTTTGACGGCCTTCGAGAGGAGCTCGACGCCGCGGAGGATTTTCTGACGAGCCGTCTCGTCGAAGATGAGTTGTTTAGCTGCCATGTGATTGAAAAATTATTGGGTGGTTGATGAGGGAGCGGAGGAAAAAACTCAGACGATCACGCCGAGGATGTCGTCCTCGCGGACGAGCGTGTACTTCTTGTCTTCGATCTTCACTTCGGTGCCGCCGTACTTGCTGATGAGCACCTTGTCGCCGACCTTGACTTCGAAAGCGGAGACCTTGCCGTCCTCGCCTTTCTTGCCGGTGCCAAGGGCGATGACTTTCGCCTCCTGGGGCTTTTCCTTGGCGCTGTCCGGAATGATGATTCCGCCGCGAACTTGTTCTTTTTCTTCGATGTGCTCGACGAGAACACGATCACCGATGGGCTTGATTTTGACGTTGGCCATATGTGGTTGGGTTATGTTGGACTAGAGGTGGTTGGTTTTTGGGTTTTAGACCAATCATGCCCGCGGCGAACGAACGCAGCGGGCAGACATTGGGCTGAAAGGAGTTATTTCTTCTTGGTGTTTTCGTCCACGACCTCGAAGTCGGCGTCGACGACGTCGGCCTTCTTCTCGGTTTTCTTCGGGGCGCCCTCGGGCGCAGCACCTTCGGTTCCGGGCGCGCCCGCATCGGCGGTCGCACCGGCGGCGCCGGCCTTCTGGGCCTCGGCGTAGAGTTCGCCACCGAGGGCGGTGAGCTTCTCCATCGCGGCCTTCATGCGGGCGGCGTCGTTGCTCTCGAGGTCCTTCTTCGCGTCGGCGATGGCCGACTCGACCTTGGACTTCGTGGGCGCGGGGAGCTTGTCGCCCGCGTCCTTCACGGTCTTCTCCATCTGGTAGATCGTGGAGTCGAGCTGGTTCTTGGTCTCGACGGCCTCCTTGCGCTTGCGGTCTTCCTCGGCGTGGAGCTCGGCTTCCTTGGTCATCTTCTCGACCTCGTCCTTGGAGAGGCCGGAGGAGCCCTGGATGGTGATCTTCTGCTCCTTGTTGGTGACCTTGTCCTTGGCGGACACGTGGAGGATGCCGTTGGCGTCGATGTCGAAGGTGACCTCGATCTGCGGCTGGCCGCGGGGCGCGGGCGGGATGCCATCGAGGCGGAAGGTGCCGAGCACCTTGTTGTCGCGGGACATCGGGCGCTCGCCCTGGAGGACGACGATTTCGACGGACGGCTGGTTGTCGCTGTAGGTCGAGAAGGTCTGCGTCTTCTTGGAGGGAATGGTGGTGTTGCGCGGGATCATCGCCGTGGCGACCTGGCCCGCGGTCTCGATGCCGAGCGTGAGCGGCGTGACGTCGAGGAGGAGCACGTCGCGGACTTCGCCCTTGAGCACGCCACCCTGGACGGCGGCGCCAATGGCGACGACCTCGTCGGGATTGACGCCCTGGTGCGGCGGCTTGCCACCCAGCTTGTGCGCGATCTCGACGACCTTGGGCATGCGGGTCATGCCGCCGACGAGCACGAGCTCGTCGATCTGCGCGGAGGTGAGGTCCGCGTCCTTGAGACAGTTCTTGAAGGGCTGGATGCAGCGCTCGAAGAGCGAGTCGCAGATCTGCTCCATCTTGGCGCGGCTGAGCTGCACGTTGAGGTGCTTCGGGCCCGAGGCGTCAGCCGTGATGAACGGGAGATTGATGTCGACGGACTGCGTCGAGGAGAGCGCGATCTTGGCCTTCTCGGCCTCTTCCTTCAGGCGCTGGAGGGCCATCGGGTCCTTGCGGAGATCGATGCCGTTTTCCTTCTTGAAGGTTTCGACGAGCCAGCCGATCAGGGCGTCGTCCCAGTTGTCGCCGCCGAGGTGGGTGTCGCCGTTGGTGGCCTTGACCTCGAAGACGCCGTCGCCGATCTCGAGCACGGACACGTCGAACGTGCCGCCGCCCAGGTCGAACACCGCGATCTTCTCGTCCTTCTTCTTGTCGAGACCGTAGGCGAGCGAGGCGGCCGTGGGCTCGTTGATGATGCGGAGGACATCGAGGCCGGCGATCTTGCCGGCGTCCTTGGTGGCCTGGCGCTGGGAATCGTTGAAGTACGCGGGCACCGTGATGACGGCCTGCGTGACCTTGTCGCCGAGATAGGCCTCGGCATCGGCCTTCAGCTTGCCGAGCACGAACGCCGCGATCTGCTGCGGCGCGAACTGCTCGGTCTTGTCACCGGCCTGCACCTCGATGTAGGCGTCGCCGTTTTTGCCCTCGACGACCTTGAACGGCATGTTCTTCGCCTCGGCGCTGACCTCGGAGAACTTGCGACCGATCAGGCGCTTGGCCGAGAAAACGGTGTTGCGGGGATTGGTGACGGCCTGACGCTTGGCAGCCTGGCCGACCAACCGCTCGCCGGTTTTCGTAAAAGCGACGACGGAGGGCGTGGTGCGCGCGCCTTCAGCGTTAGGGATGACCACCGGTTCGCCGCCTTCCATGACGGCCATACAGGAGTTAGTGGTGCCAAGATCGATGCCAAGAATGCGACTCATGATGATCTCTACTCAGCAACGCATGTGCCCCCATGGGCGATTTTCCCATTAATTGCTATAAATCAATGGTTAGAAAACTTAGACCGCTCTTTCTCACTTGAGCGAAGAGGCGAATTTCACGCCATCCTGTCCCACTTGTGGCCCGTTTCGTGTCACACTGGGCGCAGATTGTGTCACGGTGTGACACACGGGACTTGGTCGTCTGGCACGCTCGGGGCGGGTTGGATCGGGTAGGATTTGGTCGGATCTGGGTGGATCGGGTCGGAGCTGGTGCGATTTACTTGGATTTGGTCGGATTTCGTCGGATTCGGCCCAAGGGTGGATTGAGCCTGGAATCGGGTCGGCGTCGGATCGGAGTTGGATCGAACCGAGGGGCGTGGAGGCAAGGGTCGCAGGCCAACCGGCGCGAACGGGGCGCTTGTTGTAGTTAATGAAGGTGGGGCTCTCGGGCCATCGCTCCAGCCCGGTCAGGCTGACCGGGCTAAGGTCGGCGCGTTCTGGCGGTACAATCGGGAGGTTGGATTTACTTGGATTTACTTGGATTTCGAGCGGCCCTTCGAGGTGGAGCGCGCCCGCGCCACGGGAAGCGAGGTGCGATTTGGTCGGATTCAGTTGGATTTACTCCGATTTGATCGAATTTGTGCGATTTAGAGGAAAGCCGACAAGGTGCATCGGGAGGGGTAGCCCTCTCAGCCTGAGCGGGCGGTGCGGATGCGTCGCGCACGGGCGGCCCAGCGCGGTCAGACTGACCGCGCTACCGACTGACCCGCATTGGGCCATCCGGGGCAGGTCGGATGAGGTTGGATTTACTTGGATTTGGTCGGATTTGCCGGGATTGGGCTGCGGCCGCCACGGCTGAACCGCAAGGCAAGGTTCGTTCCGGTTTTGACGGGCACCCACGCCAGCGGCATCCGATCCGTCCACGCCAGCCCGGCCCGACCGGGCACCCCACCCCGCCCTCGCTCCACGCACCCGCGCCGCGAACCGGCCCGCCGCACCGGCGGGTTTTGCGGGGCGTTCGCGGTCCAGTGTCATTGGCCGCCACGACTCCCCGGCGGGGTCGGCCGGGGCTGAGCTGGATTCCGCGGGCAGGCGTTTTTTCATCCGTCCACCCTACCCGATTCCGTCCAGGCCGGCCACCCGTCCATTCCCTCTGTTCCTTCCATTCCCGAAACTCTGTCATAAACGCCCGCGCCCCCCGGCCCCGATCGCGCCGCGCGCTTCCGCGCCGGGGTGCATCCCCTCGCTCACCCTACGCGCCGGACCGTGGGCTCCGGCGCAATTTCCGCCCCGCCACCGCACACTCCCAGTTGAATTTCCCCCGGTGCGGCGTACGGTGCGCGCATGGAAATGGAAATCACGCTGCCCGACGAGGTGCCGGTCATGACGCTGCCCGATGTCGCGTTTTTCCCGCAGGCGCTGATGCCGCTCCACATCTTAGAACCGCGCTACCGCCAGATGCTGCGCGACGTGCTCGCGACCAACCGCCTCTTCGCCGTCGCCGGGCTCGACCCCGGCGCGAAACGCGGATCCGTGCACCTCGCCGACGGCAGCCTCGGCCTGACCGCGTTTGAGCCGCCGCACCGCATCGCGAGCGTGGGCATCGTGCGCGCCTGCCAGAAAAACGACAACGGCACCTCCAACCTCCTCCTCCAGGGCCTCTGCCGCGTCGAGATCGCCGCCATCGTGGCCGACGATCCCTACCGCCGCATCCGCATCCGCGCGCTCACGAGCTCGCCCGGCGCCACCGACGACGACAACGCCCTGCTCCGCCGCGACCTCGCGCGCCTCCTCGCGCTCAAGCAGAAGCTCGCCGCCACCGCCCACGGCGGCCCCGGCGAGATGGCCGCCTTTTTGAAGACCGTGGAGGACCCCGAGGCCTTCGTGGACATCGCGGCCTTCAGCCTCTGCGAGGACACGAAGCTGAAGCAGCGGCTCCTCGAGACCCTCGACGTCCGCCGCCGCCTCGAACTCTTCCGCGACCGCGTGCGCACCGAGATCGCCGACCTCAAGCTTCGCCGCAAACTCCAGGGCCGCCTCAGCGACGAGAATATCTCGGACAATTGAGGCTCCGGAAGCGGAAAACCTCATGGCATGCCGAGGTAGCGCGGTAGGGACGCCTCTCCGAGGCGTCCGTTCAGGGTATCCGTAAACTCAATCAGATACGCATGTCCTGAGGCGGACGGCTCGGAGAGCCGTCCCTACCCCAACCGCCCGTCCCTGCCTTCCAAAACACAAAAAACCCCGCGGGCGGTGAGGCCACGCGGGGTTTCTTAAACTGGAGCCGAGCATCGGAATTGAACCGACGACCCACGCTTTACGAAAGCGTTGCTCTACCAACTGAGCTAGCTCGGCGACTGACAGAGGTTCGGAAGAAACCCTCCGCCCCCACAAGCGCAAGCACCATTTTGACGGGCGGCGAGCTGGCATCGCGGGCCAACGACTTTCATGGAATCGGCCGGGGGGGACGAAGCGATGAAAACCCGTGCCCCAAGGCTGTAAACATTTGCCACTTGTCGCAGGCCAAATCGCCATCAATCTAACTGACCATGGCTGCACGCAAAGAGTTTGACGGTCTGGAGCGCCTGCTCCGCCCCCTGCGCCGAGACTTGAGCTTTGAACTCGCGAATGCCTTGGTGCGCCTCAAGGCAGATGACGAAATTCAAACGCGCTACGACGAACTCGCGGACAAAAACACCGCGGGCACGCTCAGCGCCCTTGAACGCGCGGAACTCGAATCTCTGGTACGTGGCAATTCGATTCTCGGCGCCCTAAAGGTCGAAGCCCGCGCCGTCTTGGCCACAACCGGGACCGGTGGCTGATGGACGCCACGCTCCGGGAAACCGTTCGCCTGCGCGCCGGTCACCGCTGCGAATACTGCCGGTTGCCGCAGGAGGTTTCAGACCTGCGCTTTCACATCGAGCACATTACCCCGCGCCAACACGGCGGTGGTGACGACACAGAGAACCTCGCCCTCGCCTGTCCCGCGTGCAATTTATGTAAGGGACCCAACCTGACCGGCATCGAACCGACCACCGGTGTGATCGTCCGGCTCTTCCACCCGCGTCGCGATCAATGGAGCGAACACTTCGCCTGGGAAGGAGTTTTGATCGTGGGAAAAAGCGACGTCGGCCGAACCACGGTCAACTTGCTAGACATGAACGATACCGATCGCACCAGCATTCGCGACGGATTGCGCGCGGCCAGCGAATGGCCGTGACGGTGGCACAGCTATTTGCCCAACCCCAGTTGGCCGGCGACCGCCAGCGCGTGCTGGAGCGCCCTGCCCTTTGGAAAATTATCCGCCGTCGGCGGCGTCGGCTTGAACCGTCCCGTCTTCACCGCGCGCTCGGCCTTCGCCAGCAACCGGTCCACGGACAATGCGGGATATTCGATGACCATCCAAGCTGTCAGCTTCTTGCGCTCCCGCGCGGGCAGCCGTCGCACTTCGCTTTGGATTTTCGCGATATCCATTGCCCATGGTTAGAATCCATCCGTTGCCGCGTCAAGCGGTGCAAACCTGCCGCTCCCCGTGTCGGAGCAACCACGAACCCACCAGACGCTTGGCGCCTTCAAGGTTGAAGCCCTCGCCGTACTTGCCGCGAGCAAGCCCGGCGGTTGAGCCGGGCGGACTACGGTCCCCACGGCGCAAGACCGCGGAAAAAATTGGCGTCGCTCTGTGTCGGCAAACCGCCGGGTCCCGCTCAGCGACTGTAGGTCGAGCCCACGTGATTGGGGCCGGTGGCGGCGTCGTACACATCATTCTGGACCCGCGTCAGATTATCGCGACCGAAGCCGCTGGTGGGCTCGGGGAGCCGCACCGTGCCACGCGGACGCTCCGTCGTCGCACATCCCGCCAGAGTCGATACCAACACACACAGGGCAAGCATACGAAGGTGGGGTAGCTTCATACTTTCACTATGGAGCTTTACCGCGCCAAAGCAAGGCTCCGGAACCCTGACTTGTGTCCTAAAACCCGCGGTTCGGCGAGCGCAGGATCACCAGCGTCCCCGCTCGAAAATCTTCCACCATAAGCGAGTCAGGGAGCACCGGCCGGCATTCACCGCCCGGCGCGCTCGCCCCCGGCCGATGTATAAAGAGCGGACATTAGACGAGTCGCTCAGCGGTGAGCTATCACCGCCCGCGGGCAGGCCACCATCGCACACCGCGTTCGATTCACGCCCGGTTCACGAGTCAATCGCTGGAGGCGGTGCCGGTGCGTCACGGGGTGAAGCCCCCGGAAACTCGCCTCGGTTGCGTCGATCCCATCGACAACCAGGGTCCTCGGCACCCGGTTTTACAGCTGACCTCCTCGACCGGCGCTTCGAGCGGTTTCAACGAGACTTAAGACCTGTCTTCTTTATTTGGATTCAGCCCGACCTCGGTCCCGAGGCTCCGTCGACTTCGGTCGGGGCGATTCAACCGCACGCGCCGTCGTCATCCATCCACAGTTCAGACCTGCCCCTGCCCGCTCCCAATATTTTTCGCTCAATCATCATTCTTTGGGCCCCAGACGATCTCTTCCGGTAGCACGTCGCCGAACTCCAATAGCCGGTCAAGCACGCGCCTGACCACCGGTGTGATTCTTCGCTTTCCCGGAAAATCATCGGGAGACATAAGTATCTCCAGCTTATACGACGAGGCGCTGGCAACTTCCACGATGAAGGTCGGCCCCGCGAGATAGGGCAGAGGTCGGGGGGCCGATAGGTAATCTTGAGCAAACACCTGCCGGACCAATTCCTCCCACTGGTCCTTGGTCAACGTGAACTTCCTCCACTCCGACTTGGGACGAAAGTGATGGGTCATAACTATTGCCGTTCCGCCTGCCGCGCCACTTATGCTCACGGCAACTTCCTTGTCGCGGTCCCGCGGCTCAGGCTCACGGTGCGAGTGGAAGTGGATGAGGCGAATGGCAAATTGGCCTGCCGCAGGACGCGCACCGATCAAAGCCGGTAGCTCAAACTCCTTGAAATACCAGGCGACGAATTGGCTACTCGTTCGATCCAAACTGGTGTTATCGGCTCCGCTGAGTAATTGATGGAGCGTGAAAAAAGTGAGGAATGTAATCGCTTTCATTTCCTCGATTCAACGCCTCACTTTCGCGCAGTGATGACGACGGCCGGAAGGCAAATCGCAAACAAGACCAAGAATATCCAATACCAGCCGCTATCGGGGCCGACGATCCGCATTCCCAGGGAACCGCCGACGTTCATCCTTCGGGTGGCAATAAATTTGATGAGAACGGTCGCGAGCAGCGCTGCGATCAGGGCCGCCGCTGCTGGGCGCAGGATGAGAGCAAAGAACACATAGAACCCCAGGAACACCGAAAGCACAGCGGGCCAGTGACGAAGATTCATGATTCCTCCGCTCACCTGTAGCGACGAACCATGGCCGAACGCGAGCGTGGACGTCCGCTCAGGACCACCAATCGGCGGTTTGAGCACTGGCTACTGCTTCCTATAAAATGGGGCGAGCCTCGCCTGGAATAGGTCGGAGATGGCGCCTTCGCGCAGCGACCCGCCGGCCCGGCCCGGGCCGGCTTCAGCCCAGGTGCGGCGCGGGCGCAGGGGTGAAGAGCGCGTGGCAGTAGCGGGTGTCGCCAAACGACATCACGTCGGGACAGATACACGGCTCCACGGGTGAGCAGTGCACGAGGCGCTCCTGCGCGTTCACGAGCGTCAGCCGGCAGGCGCGGCCATGGGGACAGCGTAGCGGGGAATGGTCACCTGCGGATGAGGCGGACGGGGTGCCTGGCGCGGAGGCGTTCATGGCAAGTGCGGCGGCTCCGAGCCCAGCAGGCGGAGGCCCGGGGCTCAAGCCGAACCGGCCGCACCCGGCGGATGTAGTTAAAATTACGATACCGGCGTCCGGCCTCACCGCGCCTCGCGCGGCCCCGCGGGGACCCGGCCCGCTCAATAGCGCCATGCCGCCGGGTCCTCGCCGGCGGGGGCGCGGGCGGCGACGTGGCGCGCCATCGCCTGCAGGAGCTCGGCGTTGGTCGTCGGCTGCCAGCCGTGGCGTGAGGCGGGCGGGCCGTAGCGGAAGGTGCCGGGGTCGTGCGGGGCCGTCGTGCCCTGCATGAACTCCTCCAGCAGGTGCACGGCGAAGTTGGAGTAGAAGGAGTCGGTCGCGGCGGCGTGGACGTGGAGCTTGCCGGCGAGCGACGGGCCGATCTCCGGCCACTTCCGCGCGAGGTAGTCGCGGAGGTCGAAATTGTTCGCGCGCATCGCGGCCACGACCGCACGGTCGATCCGGCCCGTGGACAGATCCCACACCGGGAGCGGATAGCCGTCGGGGCCGGCGGGCGTGTGTTTCCACCATTCGAAGCGGCCGTCCTCCATCCCGAGGACGGCGGCCCGCTGGCTGCCGCGGCGGTTGCTGCGGCCGCCGCCCTCGAGGCCGGGGGCGGTCTTCTCGACGAAGGCGTTGTCGTCGGTGTCGAGGTTGACGCCGCCGTAGTACGCGCGGAAATCCACCGGGTCCGGGGAGAACGCCCAGGCCCCGCCGAAGAAGTCGGGATGGTAGAGCTGCAGCGCGAGCGCGCCCCAGCCGCCGGTCGAGCTGCCCGAGAGCAGGCGCGCGTAGCCTTGCCGGATCACGCGGAACCGCGTCTCCACCGCCGGGATCAGCTCCTGCAGCAGGGCGTCGCCGTACGGCCCGCAGTTGGGCGAGTTGACGCCGTAGGAGTCGTCGAAATACGGCGTCGGGTGCTGGAAGGTCACGAGGATGAAACGGGGAAAATCCGCAGAGGTCCACGACTCGTAAAACTCGTGGCCGCTCTCGGTGTTGCCATAGGCCCCGGTCGCCGTCGCGCCGGGCGGCAGGACGGGCTCGGGGAGGTGTTGCGCGGCGGCCTCGGCGCGCAGGCGGGCCCAGCTCTTTTTGGCCGCCGGGTCGGGCGTGGGGTTGAAACCGAAGGGGGCGCCGAGGCTGAAATGGTTTTGGATATACAGCACCGGGTAGCGGACGGCGGCGTGTGCGTCGTAGCCCAGCGGGAGCAGGACCGTGGCCCCGAGAAACATCGGACGGCCCCAGAATTTACTGAGGAGGGGGCTCTGGAACTTGAGTCGCTTCACCCACGCGGTGTCGGGCGGCACCACCACCGGCGGGATGATCTGGTCGAGCGTCAGCGCGAGCTCCGCCGACGCGCCGGGGCCGACGCGGACCTTTTGCGGGACGCTGTGGAGATTGCCGGGCGAGCGCGCGAAGTGCTGCCCCTCCCACTGGTCCATGTGCGCCCAGATCACATGGCCGTCGGCGCGGTGAAACTCGGTATAGCGATTGTACAGCGCCTGGACGTAATACTCGCCGGGCGCGAGGTCGGCGAGGGTCGCCTCCGGGGAACCGGGCGTCGCGGGCGCGACCGCGATCCGTTGCCCGGCCGTGGCGCCGCGGACATCGACGCCGAAGAGGCTGGCGTTGGACTGCAGGCGCGGCTCGGGCGACGCGGCCGGCGAGACAAAGAGAAACAGCCGGCCGGTGGTGGTCGGGCCGTCCGCGAGCGCGGGCGGATCCTCGATGCATCCGTCAGCCGTGCAGCTTGCCGGCGCCCGGCCGCCGGCCGGGGCGGTGCGGACGGCGAGACCGCAGCGCCTCGCGCCGAGGTCGCCGTCCGTCGACCGCGGCGAACCCGCCGGCTCCCGGGCGCAACCCTTCGCGCTGGCGTCCCCAGCTACCGACCGCGCTGAAGACAACGGCACCGGTGCAGCATCTCTCGTCGCGGCGGCGGTGGCCGGGCCGGCCGCTCTCCCGCCGAAGAGCGAAGACCGGGTGACGACGGAAGCGGCCCAACGGCTGGACCGCCTGACCGAAGCCTACGGGCTCAGCGCCGGGCAGCGCGCGGCCATCCTTCCCATCCTGCTCCGTCACGCGTCCACCGCGCGGATGTCGGCGGCGGCGGCGACGGGGGCCTTGGGAG
>JAPLTR010000453.1 GCA_026398065.1 Verrucomicrobiota bacterium
ACGAGGGAGCCGAACCAAAAGCGCGCCCGCCTCTCAAGGTCCCTAGCCTCAATGATCGGTGACGAACGCGCCGCGAAGGACCTCATCGCTCAAGCGAAGTCCCTTGAGCGCATCGAACGCCGGCACCGCCAGCTCTCGCTCAACTTCAGACTGCGTGGGATCTGAACATGCGTTCCGTCGCCGCCAACGTCCGTCGCGCCGCCGAACAGGCCACCCTCCAGTTTGACTGGCTGGTGCCCGATCGGCCGATGCTGCGCGTGGTGGACGTGGTCACGGCGACCGGGATGCGGACGACCTTCATCGAGGAACTCTTCGCCGACAAGTGCCACCGCTACGGGGCCGATTCGCGCGAACGCGCACCGATGCGCATCCCGCGCGCCTTCGTGATCGAGCTGCTCATCAAGTCAGCGAAGTACGACGCCGAGACCAAGCTGCAGGCCGTGATGGGTCTGGCCCGCGAGTTCACCGCCGAGGAATGCGAACAGATCGCCGCCCACTTCCGCGACACCGCCGCGAAAAAACTCTCCCGCTAAGAGAACCCAACCCGTCATCAGAAAATGAATACTACCTCCGCCAGAACCAGACGCTGCCCCGAATGCTCAGGCGTCGGCACGCAGATGTACGGCATGATGGGCCAGGCCGCGCGCCGCACTTGCGCCAAGTGCCACGGAGTCGGCCGGCTCACCATCACTCCCCGGCTGCGGTTGCCGGACCACTCCCGCCTCCACTTTCGCGAGACGTCGCTCCGGCTCGCGGTCGAGGAACTGCAGAAGGCGGTGAAGTGGCGTGAGATTTCGCTGAAGCCGTGCTCGGAAAAAGTACGCCAGGCCGCGCGCTCCATCATGCGCCACGCCGCCCTCAACTCCCGCACCTGCTACGCGGGCGGTCTCATTCAAGCGAACTGAGCCATGGCCACCGCACTCGAACAGTTTGCCTCCAACCTGCGCTTCATTCGGACGGCACGTAAGCTGTCGCGCAAGAAGCTCGCCGAACGTGCCGACCTGGACCACGGCACGGTGTGCCTGATTGAGCGCGGCCTCAATCACCCGCGCCTCGGCACGGTCGTGGCCCTCGCGCGCGGCCTAGAGGTCCCGACCGCCGAACTTGTCCAGCACCTCTGACGATGAAATCCTACGATCACATCGTCCCGCGGGTCGCGGAGGAGAACTCCGACTTCGAGGCGTTCTATGCCGACATGTGCCAGCGCATCCCGGCGCTGCAGGGCCGCGGCTCCATCACCGTGCCGCCCGCCGGGTTTAAGCGCGCCTTAAAGACCGCCTACCTCGCCGGCGACGCCGATGCGATCGAACGGCTGCTCAAGTCCGACACCGAACCCACTTCGTCCGAACCCTCCTCATGACAAAAAATCTTCCAGCTATTCCCGACCAGGAGAAGCGCATCGCAAGCGTTCTCCACCTCCACCAGATCGTCATGGCCGCTGCGTCGCAGATGGCCGTGGCCGCCGCCAAGGCCGGCCTTGAATTCAAGGCCCTCAAAAAAGAAGTCGGCCACGGGGCCTGGGAGGAGTTTTACGCCAAGAACTTCGCCAGCACGATCACCCTCCGCACCGCCCAAAAATACATGGCGCTGGCGGATGGTCTCAAGGGCAAGGCCCTCAAAAACGAATCTGCCGGTTCGTTTTTGAAGCTCCTGGAGTGCGCCCCCTCCGCTCTTTCCAAGACCGAACAGGCCACGCTCACGAAGGCCGTCGCCAAGGCCACAGACGGCAAGGCCCTGTCGGATCTCTACCAGGATTTCGGCATCGTAAAGAAGCCGCAGGGCAGCGGGGCGAAGGGCGGCAACACCCACAAGGACAAGCCCGAGGCCACCGAACCCGGCGGCGACAGTACCACGGCCGATACGCCGCCCACGGCCAGCGAGATCCCCGCCAACGTCGATCCCCGCGCGTGGAAGCTTAACCAGCTCCTGGAAGAAGCGCTCCTCGACGGATGGTGGAACGACTGCCCGGTGGAATTCCGAAAGACGCTTCATGGCAACCTGGTCGACGCCGGCACCCGCGTCGGTGCGACCCTCAAGAAAGGGACAAGCTGATGATGACCCTCTCCCTCGCCGAAGGCATGGTCACCACGACCAGCGCCACCGTCCGCGCGATGCTCGCGTCGGAGGAGTACGGTTCACTGCCGGACCACGAGAAGCCGCACCTCAAGGCGCGCGTCGCCATGATGGAGCGCATCGAGGCCGCGCCGAAGAAACAGCCGGCGATCGAGGCGGAGGTGTGCCGGCTGCACGCCGGGGAGCGGTACTCCGAGGGCGCGATCCGCAAGCTCTACTACGACAAGTGGGTCGCGGGCGGGCGTACCTGGAACACGATGATCAACCGCTCGCGCGTGCCCGTGGAAGCCGCCGGCCTGGAGCCCGCCATGATCGTGAAGTGGCACCAGCTCTTCTTCCGCTTCTCGGGCCGGGCCCGCGCCGCGTACCGCGAGCTGCAGCGCGAATGGAAACGCGGCGTGCCGTTCCCCGGCTTTGCCGATCAGGGCCGCACGAAGCAGCTGCCCCTCGGACTCAGCTACTCGAATCTCATGCGGGACAAGTACCGCCCCACGGCGGCGACCAAGCGCGTCGCCCGCATCGGCCTCCGCGCCGCCGACGAGTTTCTCCCCGACGTGCTCTCGACCCGCGCGGGCATGAAGCCCGGCTCGTTCCTGATGTTCGATGACATCTGGCATGACCTCTACTGCAGCGTGCCCGGCCAGATCGGCGCGCGCCGCGTGCTGCAGTTCCACTCCCTGGAGCTGTTTTCCGGCGCGCAGATCGCACGGGGCATGAAGCCCGAGATCCTGAACGACTCGACCGGGAAGATGGAGCGGCTGAAGGAGCGCGAGATGCTCTTCCTCTTCGCCCACACGCTGGGCAGCCGCGGGTACAACCCCGAGGGCTGCACCTGCGTAATGGAACTCGGCACCGCCACCGTGCCCGAGCGCGTCGGCGA
>JAPLTR010000663.1 GCA_026398065.1 Verrucomicrobiota bacterium
CATGGAATGGGCCTACCGCGTGCTCGCCGGGATCGATACCGAGGGGGCCGGCTACCGGCAGATCGTGATTCGTCCTCGTCCTCCGGGGCCTGGTAGCAATCCGGACCAGACGCCGATCAACTGGGTCAAGGCGCACTACGACTCCATCAACGGCCGCATCGCGAGCGCGTGGAAGTTGGAGGCGGGCGTCTTCACCCTCGACGTCACCATTCCCGCCGGCACCACGGCGAGCGTGTTCCTGCCCGGTGCCACGCCCGAGCGCACGACAGAGGGGGGCGCGCTCCTCGCTACGGCGAAGATCGCGGGCGTCCAGTCATTCGCCGCCTCCGGCACTGACCTCAAGGTCGTGGTCGGTGCGGGCACGTATCACTTTGAAGTGCGCGCCACGCCGTGAAGACCTTGTCCATCGTCGGTGCGTGCGCTGTCCCCGACCGCGTTCAAAGGTCTTTCGCCCGTCGGCGTCGTGTGCGCTGCTGGCGATGAGGTCGACGTCCCCTGCCAGCTTCCCGGCTGAGAGGTCCCCACCCTCGGACGGGTGGCGGACCTGGACAAAACCGCCGGCGAAACACCAGCCCGTCCCGGCACCGAAAGGCGCTATCACGGGATGCTTTCCAGACGTGCCTCTCCTTCGCCCATCGGCACCCACGCCACCCAGCGCTAGCGGCAACTGGACGAAATTGGCGCCCGGGTGCGCGATCTGTCCGCACGCAAACCGACGGCCACCGTGGTCTTCCCCGGCGACAGCACCAACAGCAACGTAACAATCACGCTCCATCGGCTCGGAACTGAAGCGGGGCCGGAATTCTCTTTGGCTACGCCCCGGCCGCCACGCGGCTCGGCTCAGCTCGCTCGACGCGCTGCGTCATGAGCAGGAGACGGGGAGGGCTTGGGATCGCATCGGCGCGCGAGGTCCGGCGCGTGGCTGGGAAATCGATTTTTTGGATACTCAGTCTTCGCCCAGTTCCGCCAGCACGGCAACGGCGTCCCGGTCGCGGGCCTGTTGCACCTGCTCGATCTGCCCCGGGTTGCGGCCGCCCACGAGGACCAGGTCGATCCACGGCTGGTGCACGGCCCAGGCGAGCGCCAGCTCCACCGGGGTGAGGCCGTGGCCCTGCGCAACCGCCTCGAGGCGGGCGAGGCGTTCCCATGCGAGCGGGTGGAAGTAGACGCCCTGGTGTCCCGGGATCACCTCGAAGCGCGACCCGGGGGCGACGCCGTCGCGGTGCTTGCCGGTGAGAAAACCGGCGCCCAGCGGGCTGTAGCCCATCAGGCGGATGCCGTGGTCCCGGCACCGCGTGCGCAAGGCGGCGTCGAAACCGCGGACCGCAAAGTTGTGGACGTTCTGCACCCAGGCGAAACGGGCCGCGCCCGCCGCCGCCTGGGCCGTGAGCGCCGCGGCGAGCTGCGCGTCATTCACATTGCTGATCCCCAGTGCGCCCACGGTGCCGGCCCGCCCCAGATCGGCCAGCGTCTCGTGGGCCTCGGCCTGCGCCAGTGATTCGTCCCACCGGTGCAGGAACAGCAGGTCGAGGCGGGGCGTGCCCAGCCGTGCGAGGCTGGCGGCGACCGAGCGCCGGATCGCCCCGGCGGTGTACGGCGGGAGGACCTTCGTCGCCACGGTCGGGCTGCCGGCCGGGCGCCCGTGCTCGACGAGCCACCGGCCGATGATCGTCTCGGAGCCGCCGTCCGCGTAGGCCGGCGCGGTATCAAACAATTCGATACCCTGGGCGGCCGCGTGGTCCATCATGGCAAACGCCGCCGCGGCGTCGATCTCGCGCCCGAAGGTGACGCAGCCCAGGCCGAGGGCGCAGCGCCGGGGCCCCGGGGTCATTTGGCCGAGTAGCCGCCGTCGACCGGCAGGTTGGCGCCGGTCACGTAGGTGGAGGCGTCGCTGAGGAGGAAGACGGCCGCGCCGCCGACCTCGGACGCCCGGGCCATGCGGCCGAGCATGGTCATCGCGCCGTACTTTTGGAGAAAGGCGTCGGGCTGGGGGCGCTCGGGGTTGAAGATGCCGCCGGGGGAGACGACGTTCACCCGCACGCCGCGGCCGCCGTAGGCGGAGGCGAGGTAGCGCGTGAGGTTGATCATGCCGCCCTTGTGAAAGAAGTAGTCGGGCGATGGATACGCGGCGGGGCCGTCATACAGCGCCGGGTGCATCCCGACCATGCCCATGTGCGAGGCGATGTTGACGATGCTGCCGGAGCCTCGCGCGGCCATGACATCGCCAAAGGTGCGGACGGTGGCGAAGAACCCCGTGGCGTTGGTCGCCATCGAGGCCTGCCACGCCGCCAGGTCGTCGCCGAGGCCGCGCATCGGGCGGCTGACGGCGTTGAACACCAGGCCGTCGACGCGGCCGTGCTTCTGCAGCACGCGGTCACGCAACTGGTGGAGCGAGGCCTCCGACTCGATGTCGACCGGCTCGGCCTCGACGGTGCCGGCGTTCTGTTCGCCCGCGGGGGCGATCACACGGGGCGTGCGGGACGCGACCACGAGCGTTGCGCCGGAGCCGCAGAGGGCGGCCACCAGCGCGCGGCCCAGCAGGCCCGAGCCGCCGCAC
>JAPLTR010000759.1 GCA_026398065.1 Verrucomicrobiota bacterium
TATCCGTTCGGGGGCGGGTTCGAATTCTACTTCGAATCCTTGGGTGCGCAGTTGGCTCGCCACATTTTCCGCGAGTGCAGTATGACGTGGATCGGGAGCCGATGGGATCATAGATATTTCTCCAATGCGAGTGCAGGTGCGACGCGCACATATACGCACTCTGCACCAAGGGACACGCCTGCAATGAGTGGCGCGGAAAAGTTTGTTAAATCAAATGTCCCAACATGAGGTCGTCTGTGGCTTTCAACACTCACTACCTGAACATCGTCAGCGTAGACCAATCCGACTAGGGCATCCTGTATTGGTTTGATAATGTTATCGACGTCGACCGGGTCGTCGGGGTCGCTCAGGTAAACCAACGTAAGGTGCACCTCCACGTTCGAGACTGCCGCTGCTGATCCCCAGATGCCGGCCGCATGGCCCCGCACGAACGTCTTCCAAAGCTGAAGATTCGCCCGGTTTTTTGTTTGCGCGGAAACCGGCCGCTGGGGAACTAGAAAGTCAAATGTCACGGGGTGTGGCGAGCAGGGTTGATTCGGCAACTCTCCGAGCGTTGATAGCCGGTGGTCAACCCTGAGATGGAGGGGCGATGGGTCATTACTGAATTCTCACTAGATCATTTGCGGGTGGGCATCGTGGGCTACTCGATGCGGCCGGTGACTTGGTTCACCGGAAAAAGCTGCGGGAAATACGTCTCATGCACCTTCGCCGGCAGGCCGAGGCGCACCGGAGACTTCGGCGTGTCGGACACCAGCAGGCCGGCGTCGGCTGCGAGGGTCAGCGCGGTGCGGCCGGTGCGGTCGCTGGCGCCGGCGATGCGGCCGGCTTCGCCGCGGGGGAATTCGCCGCGGCGCAGGGCTTCGCGCAGGAGCAGGAAAACCCGTTCGGCTTCGGGGGCGACCTGGGCGTCCACGGCGCGGACGTAGTGCTCGATGCGGCGTTCGAGAAGGGGTGGATCCACGCGAGGCGATGGTGGCTCGCGCCGATGGCGACGACGCGCTGGAGGCGCGAATGCTCCGCCGACTCGTAGCGCCACTGAAAATGGCCGAGCAGGTCCGGGACGAGTTCGTGGGGCGGTCCGAGGTGCGTGCCCACCTCCACGTCCCGGTCCCGCAGTTCGCCGGGCGCGAGCGGGGTCTTTTCGCCGGTCGAGGTGGTGGCGACGCACATCGACTCGGGCAGTTGCGCGTAAAAGCGCTGGTGCAGGGCGCGGATGAAATCGGGGGCAAACGGCGAGCCGGTCTGCGTAACCGCCCATCGCTGCACCTCCAGATGCGCCAAAGCAAGCTGCTGCAGGTCGCGTTGCTTCGGCTCGGTGGCGAAGTCCTTTTTGAGCGCAGCCTCGATGTCCCGCACACGCGTCTGCTGGCCCTCGATCAGATTGGAATAGTAGCAGTGCATCCACCGCGTCAGCTCGGCGACCTGACGGCGCAAGGGCTCCGGCAGCCGGGCGGATAGGCGGGCGGAGCGCTCGACAATCGTGCACGCCAAGTCCAACTCCCCGATTTCGACCAATTTGGGTTCGTGAACCTGCGCCCCGCAACGTTGAAGGAAGTCGCCGAGCGCTCCGATTCGATCGGGGAGTTCGGCCGGCATCTGCGCGACTGGCTGCATGAGCTGCGGCGGGCTTCGTCGCGCCCGCAGGCGGCGGCGGTCATCGCCGACGAACCGCCGCGGCTGGCGGACAAATTTCCCTCGGGAGCGGTCGCCGATGCCTGGCTGGCGGCGTATGCCGAACACGTGGCGGGCAAAATCGGCGTCGCGGCGCCCGCGTGGGCGTTTGCGCCGTGGCGGATCTCCGACGAGCCGCTTTTCGATGAAGGGGCGACGCCCGCGTTGCGCGCGCTGGCGCTCGCCGGCAGCCCGTTGGCGTTCAAGCGCCGAAATATTTTCACGCCGTCGGTCGATCTGCCGCTGACGCTCCGGGCGGGCCGGCCGGCGAAGTCCGCCGAGGAAAAACGCCAGGCCAACGCAGCGCGTCAGCGGCGTTTCCGGCGGGCGAGGAGCGAGGAGCTGGCGGCTTTGCGCAAGCTGGCGCGGTCGAGCGCCCCGTGAGACGGGCGGGCGAGGGGGGCGGAGATGGTGGCTCCGGCCGGAGGCGGCGTTTGGATGGTGTGTTCTATTAATCAACTTTAGGGTTGATTAATAGTCTAGGAGCGGGCAAGCTCAGCCCAACCTCAATCAACCCGGACCCACCGATGAACACGGATCGACCCCGATGCGGCTGCCTGCTCCTGCCCGAGCGGAGCGCGCCCGCGTCGGGCCGTCGCCCCGGCGGGAGCGGAGGCGGACGCCGGTCGTGGGTGGCGCGAACGGATCCGACGGCGTCCGGGCGGATCGCACCCCATCCAAGTAAATCCGACCAGATCGCACCACGTCCGACTTCGTCCAATCGCGCAAACCGGATTGAACAGGAGGAAACGGAGAAAACGGAGAGCTACGCCAATCGGAGGGCCTCTGTTGTCTCCGTGGGGTCCGGTAAAAATCCGGGGTGCTGCGGCGGGCGGCGGGGCGGGTTGCCCGGAGAAATCCGACCAAATCCGAGTAAATCCGACCAAATCAAGGTGGATCAAGGTAGTCCGACCGGATGGCAAGGGCCCACGGAACACACGGAAGACACGGAAAAGCAGCCGCAGCCAAAGGGAGGCGAGGCGATGAACCACGAAGCACACGAAAGACACGAAACGAAGACGGGTCGAGGGCGGGATCGTGTAGGGCGCCTGGCTTGCGGGCGCCGGGGTGCGACGGACCCGAAGGCGTCCGCAAGCCGGACGCCCTACATGGCGGAGGGCACGGCCAAATCCGACCAAATCCGAGTAAATCCGACCAGATCAAGG
Source organism: Verrucomicrobiota bacterium (assembly GCA_026398065.1). Taxonomy (GTDB): domain Bacteria; phylum Verrucomicrobiota; class Verrucomicrobiia; order Opitutales; family Opitutaceae; genus GAS368. The sequence continues at coordinate 2,838 of JAPLTR010000759.1, forward strand.
TGGATCAAGGTAGTCCGACCGGTTGGCGAGGGCCCACGAAATACGCGGACGACACCTTCGAGCAGCCGCGGCCAAAGGGAGGCGAGGCGATGAACCACGAAGCACACGAAAGACACGAAAAGAAGACGGGTCGAGGGCGGGATCGTGTAGGGCGCCTGGCTTGCGGGCGCCGGGGTGCGAAGGACCCGAAGGCGTCCGCAAGCCGGACGCCCTACATGGCGGAGGGCATGGCCGAATCGCACCAAATCCAAGTAAATCCAACCTCATCCATCCACCCGGACCGGATTGAACAGGAGGAAACGGAGCGAACGGAGAGCGGCGTCGATTGGAGTGGCTCTGTTCTCTCCGTGGGCTCCTGTAAAAATCCGGGATTTCAAAGCGGGCGGTCCGCCCGCGCTCCCAGGGCAGATCCCATCAAATCCGACCAAATCCGAGTAAATCCGACCAGATCAAGGTGGATCAAGGTAGCGCCGGCCGTCCGATCCCGGCTGGCCGCGGTCGGGGAGCGGCGCGCGGCGGGCGGAACAGTGGGGGCCCGGATGCGGGGGGCACTGACCTTTCGGCGGCCGCACAGAGGGATTGCCCTGCGGCGGTGGGTTTGGTTTTCTGGCCGTTCCGTGTCCACCTCGTCCATGTCTGACGTCACTTCCCTCGCTCTCCCGCACATCGCGAAGCTCCATGCCTACACGCCCGGCCTGCAGCCGTCGGAGTCGGGTTGGACGAAGCTCAACACCAACGAGTGCCCCTATGCGCCCAGCCCGAAGGTGGCCGAGGCCCTGGTGCGCGAGATCGGCGAGGACGGGGCGTCGCTCCGCCTCTACCCGAATCCCAAGAGCAGCCCCCTCCGCGCGGCGATCGCGCTCCACCACGGCGAGGGGCTCACGGCGGACAACGTCTGCGTGGGCAATGGCTCCGACGACATCCTCAATCTCCTGATCCGCGCCTTTTGCACGCAGGACGCCGCGGCCGGTTACACGGTGCCGAGCTACTCGCTCTATCCGGTGCTCGTGGAAATCCAGGACGGCGCGACGAACGTGATCGAGCTCGACCGGTCGATGCGCCTGCCGCTCGACCGCATCGCGGCCTCGAAGGCGCGGGCATTTTTCCTGACCTCGCCCAATGCGCCGACGGGCGTCGCGTTTGCGAACGCGGACCTCGAGCGCGTGCTCGCGAGTTTCCGGGGGCTGTTCGTGGTCGATGAGGCGTATGCGCCCTTCGCGAAGGAAAACGCGGTGCCGCTGCTCGCGAAGTATCCGAATCTCGTCGTCGTGCGGACGCTCTCGAAGGCCTATGCGCTCGCGGGCATCCGCGTCGGCTATGCGCTCGCGCACCCGGACATCATCGGCGTCCTCGACCGCATCCGCGACAGCTACAACGTCAACCGCCTCTCGCAGGCCGCCGCGCTCGCGGCGCTGGGCGACAACGCCTACTACTCCGGCGTCGTCGCGCGCATCAAGGCCACGCGCGACCGCGGGGTGCGGGCGTTCGCGGCGCGCGGCTGGTTCACCTACGAGTCGCAGTCCAACTTCATCTTCACCGAGCCGAAGAACGCGCGCGGCGAGACCGGGCCGGCGGTGGCGAAGGCGGCGTACGACTATCTCTTCGCGCACAAGGTGCTGGTGCGGCACTTCCCGAGCCACGCCTTGACCACCTCATTTCTGCGCATCACCGTCGGCACCGACGACGAAATGCTCGTCCTCAGCGAAACCCTTGACGCATGGCTAAAAACGACAAACGCGTAGCGACCGTCCTCCGCAAAACCGCGGAGACCGACATCGCGCTCACCCTGGCCGTGGACGGCCGCGGCACCTCGAAGATCGACACGGGCGTGCCGTTCTTCGACCACATGCTCACGCTCTTCGCGAAGCACGGGCTCTTTGACCTGGACGTGAAGGCCACGGGCGACGTCGAGGTGGACTACCACCACACCGTCGAGGATGTGGGCCTCGTGCTCGGCCAGGCGTTCAAAGAGGCGCTGGGCGACAAGGTCGGCATCAAGCGCTACGGCTTCTTCCTGCTGCCGATGGACGAGTCGCTCGCGCGCATCGCGGTCGATGTCGGCGGCCGGCCGCACCTCGTGTACGACGCGAACGCGCCGACGATGTTTGTGCGCGACTTCAATATCATCCTCGTGAAGGAATTTTGCCGGGCGTTCAGCAACGCGCTC
>JAPLTR010000535.1 GCA_026398065.1 Verrucomicrobiota bacterium
TGCGGCCATCATCACGGTCGATCTGGTGGTGGATGCGAACGATAAGGTCCACATCGTCCGTCGCGACAACGGCGTCAATCTCCACTACCACACCAACAAGAGCGGCTCCTGGGTGGGCGGTCAGATCAACGGCACCCTCCAAGGTGTCATGCAATCCGAGGCGCTCACGGTGAATTCCGCGGGCGATGTTTTGCTGATCTACAACGCCCAGACCACGACGGCCAATCTGGGCGCCGTCAGCTATGCCTGCCTCTTCAATGGCGCATCGTCGTGGCAAACGGGCAGCGTGTTTAGCGGCGGGTCCAATACCGGCACTTACGCTTCGGTCGCTTTCAACAGCAGCCGCGTCGCGATGGTGATGTTTGATCACTACGCCGGCGTCGGGAACGCCGGCTACGCCTCGCCCGACAATCCCCGTCAGCTCCAGTACGCCACGGCCACCATCTCGGCCCCCGGAGCCGCGCCCACCGTCACCACGCCCACCAGCGCCAGTGTCGCCGGCACCACCGCGACGCTCGGAGGCAACGTTACCGCCGATGGCGGGGCCGGCATTACCGTTCGCGGCGTGGTCGTTTCAGCCACCGCGACCAACTCCAATCCCCAGCTCAGCGGCACCGGCGTCACCAGCTTCACCACCACGGGCACCACCGGCGTGTTCACGGTCAACGTCACCGACCTGACCGCCGGCACCGGCTACAGCTACAAGGCATATGCCACCAACGCCTCGGGCACCGGTTACAGTTCGGTGGGCACGTTTACCACCACCGTTCCCGACACCACCGCACCCACCGTGGCCTCCGTTGTGCGCCAGACCCCCTCCACCCAGTCGCTCGCCAATAGCACCACGACGGCCACTTTCCGCGTCACCTACTCCGAGGCGGTCACCGGCGTCGCCGCCGCCCGCTTCGCGGTCGAGGCCGTCAACGGCGGCACGACCACCGGTACCGTCGGCACCCCGGTCGCTGTCAGCGCCTCCATCTACGACGTCCCCGTCACGATCACCGGCGGCTCCGGTGAATTCCGCCTCAAGGTCATCGACTGATCCTTCTGCCCAACCCACCGCTACCCACCCGAGCCCGCTTTGCTCCACCTGATTCTTTTCCCGTCATGAAACTCCTCCCGCTCACCCGCCTCCTCCTCGCACTCTTCCTGCCGGTCACTTTGTACGCCGTCAGCACCAATACCTTCGATCTCGCGGGCAACGCCCTCAGCAACGTCCCCTACACGGGTGGCGAGACCTACATTCTCACCCCGGCCGCTCCTGCGGTTGCGTCGATCAGCCCCACTGCCGGCCCGACGGCCGGCGGCACCAGCGTCACGCTCACCGGCACGACCTTCACCGGCGCCACGGCCGTTAATTTCGGCGCCACCTCTGCCTCGTTCACATTCAACAGCGCCACCTCGATCACCGCCACCTCGCCGGCCGGCAGCGCCGGCACGGTGAACATCACCGTCACCACGCCGGGCGGCACCAGCGCCACCGGTGCGGGCAACCAGTTCACCTACGTCGCCGCTCCCACGATTTCCGGCGTCAGCCCCGCCACTGGCAGCACCGCGGGCGGCACCAGCGTCACCCTGACCGGCACCAATTTCACCGGCGCCTCCACCGTTACCTTCGGCGGCACCACCGCCTCGTTCACGGTCAACAGCGCCACCTCGATCACCGCCACGACGCCCGCCCATGCCGCGGGCGCCGTCAATGTCGTCGTCACCACCGCTGGCGGGACCGCCACCTCCACCGGCGGCTTCACCTATGTCGCCGCTCCCACCATCGCATCGGTGACCGGCCCCGCCGACGCCACCTACTACTTCGGCCAGAACCTCGACTTCACGGTCACCTATTCTGCCGCGGTCACCGTTACCGGCACCCCCACGCTCTCCCTCACGATCGGTTCCACCGTCCGCACCGCCTCCTATGTCTCGGGCACCGGCACCACCGCGCTCCTTTTCCGCTACACGGTCCAACCGCTCGAACTCGACACCGACGGCATCGCTGTGGCATCGCCCCTCGTACTTAATGGCGGCGCGATCGACTCCAGCGTCGGCGGCATCGCCGCGGCGCTGACCTTCACCCCGCCGACCACGACCGGCGTGCTCGTCAGCAATCTCCTCCCGTCGCTGGCCCTGATCACTCACGCTTCCAACTCGACCACGACGTCCGCCAACGGCACGACCACCAATCTGCTCCCCCGCGGCGCCCTGAGCGCCGATGGCCGCTACCTCGTCTTCTCCACAACCTCCAGCGACCTCATCTCCGGCGGCACCGACACCAACAATAAGGAGGACATCTTCCTTTGCGACCTCGTCACCGGCCTCGTCACGCTCGTCAGCCACAACGCCACCTCCACCGATGCCGGCAACGATCTCAGCTACGCCCCCACCATCAGCAGCGATGGCAACTGGGTCACCTACGTCAGCGCCGCCACCGACTTGGTGGCTGGCCAGACCGGCTCCAACCAGAACATCTTCCTCTGGAAGCGCGCCACCAACACCAACTATCTCGTCTCGACCGTCAGCGGCCTCACCGACGGTGAGGGCACCGCCGTCCTCGCGGGCGCCCTAGCCACCCTCCCCGCCGCCCCCGTCGCCGTCGACAGCTCCTTCGTCTACGTCCTCTACCGCACGCAGGCGCTCGATGGCGGCCAGACCAACCTCTACCAGGTGAAGCTGGATCTCTCCAACCTCGCCACCCG
>JAPLTR010000319.1 GCA_026398065.1 Verrucomicrobiota bacterium
CCCGGAAAATTGTTCGAGCAGGCCGGCGAACACGATCAGACCCGTGCCAAAGGGCAGCCGGCCCTGCGCAACCAGCCAGCCGCCATAGCCGAGCAGCACCATGATGTTCACGCGGGTCAGAAACCCGATCGCCGGCGTGAAGAGGCTCAGCCGCCAGAATATCCCGGTCTGCTGGTCGAAGCACGCCTGGTTGGCCGCATCGAAGCGCGCCCGGTTCTCCGCCTCGCGGCCGAAGCCCTTCGTCACCGCGATGCCCTGGATGCTCTCGGCCAGCGTCTGCACCATGCGCTCCACGAGCGTGCGGTTGTGCGCGTATTCCGGCTGAATCTTCCGGGAAAACCACGCCGACATCAGCCACAGCACCGGCGTCGTCGCGAGACAGGCGAGCGTCAGACCGGGATGCAGGCTCGCCATGTAGACCACGTAGACTGTCAGCGAGATCACCATGATCACGCTCTGCATGAGCACCTGGTCGACGAACATCCGCACCGCCTGCACGTCGCCCGTCACCCGCGTGATGATCGAACCGGTGGAGTTGGCGTCGTAGAAGCGGAAGCTCAGGCGCTGCAGTTTTTCGTAAACCTCGCCGCGCAGGTCGACCACGAGCTTCTGCTGCACCAGAAGGTTGATTGAGATGGCGTACGCGTAGTTGAGCACGGCGCGGCTCACCGCAAGGAAGAGGATGAGGCCAGCGAGCAGCGCGAGCACGTGCAGCGGCGGCCAGTCGGCGGGCAGGGCAAGGTGGAGGCGATTGGGCGGAAGCGGGGTGTGATCAAGCCGATGCCGGATATAGTCGATGCCCAGGCCGGTGAACCCGAGGCCGACGATGCCCATCGTCAGCAGCACAAGTTGGATCCCCAGCACCTGCACACAATGCAGCCGGTAGCGCCACGCGAGTCCGAACAGCCGCCGGACCAACACCCAGTTCGAGGGTGTGGCGGCTGACATGGACTGGGACACGGCAGACATGCGGAGTCGCACGCTACCCGGGCACCCCACCAGCGCACGTAATTTCTTTATGCGCCGGTGAGCCCGCTGACACAAAAAAGGACGGACTGAGGCCCGCCCGCGCCGAGGAATTCGTCCGATCTCTACGGACGCTGCCGCGGGTTGCCCCGCGGCTGGCTACCCGCCGGAAGATTGTTGACCGTGCCCTGGGGAAGGGTTTGCGCCGGTTGGACTTGCGGCTGCGCCGGCTGGACACCCTGATTCATCTGCTGCGCCGCCTGCTCGCGCAGAGCCCGGCGCCGCGCGACCTCGTCCGCCACGGACTGGAGTCGCTTCGCCTCGTCCGCAGGCGTCGGGTTTACGACCACCGACTGGGTGACGGCCGGAGGCACATTTACCATGGTGGGCGGCGGTGAGGGCATGTTTTGCACCGCCGATCCGGAGGAAACGACCTTGGGAACCCGCTGGGCGAGGGTGAGCGTGCGTCCCTGATGCTCGACCACCAGCGTCTCGCTGTCCGGGGTCGCATTGAATTTTTTGACCGTGAGATCCAGCGTCGGATCCTTCACGTTCAGCTTCGCCCAGGTTCCCGCTTTGCGGGCGGGATCGTAAATGCGAAATTGGACGCCATCGGCCGTCTCCATGAAGCCACGAAACTCGATCGGCGCTCCCGCAGTCGGGGCGACGGAACTCGCGGCGGCCGGCGGCATGAAAGGGGACGCTGACTGAGCCTGCGTCATCCCGACGACCAGCAGCGCGCAGCCGGCGGCGGCAAGGAGGCGTTGAGACGGCAAAATGCAGGGGGACATGGCGCGGGTAATCGAAGACTAGGACGTATCAAACGCGCGTCAAGTGACCTGATTTTTCGTCATAATAGCGTACCCCGCATGATCACGAACGCCACGCTGAAGTAGATGATCAAACCGGTCACGTCCACCAAGGTCGCGACAAAGGGCGCGCTCGACGTCGCCGGGTCGAACCCGAGACGCTTCAACACCAACGGCAGCATTGAACCCATCAACGAGCCCCAGAGCACAATGCCCACAAGGGCCAGGCCCACCGTCGATGCGACCAGCATCCAATGCTCGCCGTAAACCTTGGAAAACATCGACCAGACGGCGATGCGGAGAAACCCGATGGTGCCGAGGATGACACCGAGCGCCGTGCCGGCGGCCAGTTCGCGGCGCATGATCTTCCACCAGTCCCGCAGCTTGAACTCACCGAGGGCCAGCGCCCGGATCACGAGGGTCGCCGCCTGCGAGCCGGCGTTGCCGCCCGAGCTGATTACGAGTGGAATAAAGAGCGACAGTACGATGGCTTTCTCCAGCTCCCCTTCGAAGAATCCCATCGCCGTGGCCGTGAGCATTTCGCCCAGGAACAGCACCACGAGCCAGCTCGCACGCTTCTTCACCATGCGCGACAACGCGATGGTCGTGTAGGGCTCGTCGAGCGCCTCGCTGCCGCCGAGCTTCTGGATGTCCTCCGTCGCCTCCTCCTCGGCCACGTCGAGCATGTCGTCGACCGTCACGATCCCGATGAGCTTCCGGTTCTCGTCGACCACCGGCAGCGCCACGCGGTCGAACTTCTTGAACAGGCCCAGCGCCTTCTCCCGGTCGTCGGTCGGCGAGAGCATCGTGTAGTTGCCGTCGAGCAGCGCGCGCACCGGGGAGTCGAGCGGCGCGATCAGGAACCGCCGCACCCGGATGTCGTCGATCAACCGCCCGTCGGCATCGACCACAAACACGATGTTAAGCGTCTCCCGGTCGTAGCCGTGCTCGCGGATGTAGTCGAGCGCCTCCCGCACGCTCCATTCCGGATGCACCGCCACAAAGTCGAGGGTCATCATCC
>JAPLTR010000500.1 GCA_026398065.1 Verrucomicrobiota bacterium
CCAGCGAAGCTCAATATTAGTGAGCTTAGTGGGTTCGCCAATCCGATGAAGGTAAGTGAGAGCCGAAAAAGCCACTGCGAACTCGGAAGCGGCCCATTCACCATCAATCTCAAAGCGTAAAATACGCAGGATTTCCTGCTGGTTTTTAACTCCGCGGTTAGTGTCGGTTTTGGGGTCTTCCATAGATCGCCGTCGGCAGCGCCTGGCGGCCTTCAGCAACACCAACACTTCGTCGGTTGCTGTCTCCAGTCCACGCTAAACTTAGAACCAGGAAAAGCGGACAGGTCTTTTTCTGTCTCCATTTTTATTACCGGCGGAGCTTCATCCGTAACGCTGCCTTGAACAACCGACCTGCTCGCCACTCTCGGGCTTCATACCCCGGACGTTCCTCAAATACGCCGAGTGTTTTCATTCGTTCCATCGCATCACGCACAACATCCGTCCCGTAGTTCAGTCGCGCTGCTACCTGACTGCACATAGTATTAACGGCAAAGGGGGTCTGTTGGCCAACGAAAGCGCCTAGCAGTTTTTCGATTCGATCTTCGTTTTTTGACTGGTCCGTCGTATCAAGTTCAAGGACAAAGCTTAGCTCCTGTCGAACTTGTGCGAGGAATTTCTTCGAAGCTTCGTCATGGGCGAAATAAACGAGTTCAGGGCTCACGCGCCCCTCGAACATCTGCGGCCCGCTAAATCTGGTATCTGTCGTAGTTGGCGCAGCGGGAGCTGACAATGCGTCGAGAAAATGCTGAACGAAACGAGGATAGTAGCGCTCCTCTCCAGACGCACTGTCTGCAAAATGAAGCTTCAGGAACGTACGCATCAAAATGCTCATACGCGGTAACCGCGTTGGAAACATCTCGAGCAGCAAATCCATCGCTTCGTCCTCTTGGATAGAACCGCTGCGAATTTCCGCTTCCTTCATCTCAATTGACGTGATCACGGTCGAGAAATTTGCCGTCAAGAAACCACACTTTGATGCACGAGATAGGAAGAAATTTAGAATTCTTTGGAAGTCCCAGGTTAGAGCCGGATAAAGGGGTCACGTCTTAAGGTTTGACAAAAGGGCCGTGGGCGGGAGAGTAGAGGGATGCCACGGATGTTGCGACTGGAGTATGCGGGGGCGTGTTATCACGTGATCAATCGCGGGAACTACCGGCAGGCGATTTTCGAGGGGGAGGGGGCGGCGGAGGCGTTTGAGCGGTGCCTGGGCGAGACGGCGGAGAAGCATGGCTGGCGCATCCACGCGTTTGTGATCATGCGGAACCACTTTCATCTGGCGGTGGAGACGACGGAGCCGAACCTCAGCGTGGGGATGAAGTTTTTGCAGGGCACGTGGGCGAACCGTTTCAATCGTTACCGCGGGCTGACGGGACGGCCGTTTCAGGGGCGGTTCAAGGCGCTGCATGTCGAGCCGGGGCATGCCCTGGCGCAGGTGGCCCACTACATCCACCTGAATCCCGTCCGCGCGAAGATCCTGCCGGCGGAGCGGCTCGGGGAGTTTCGCTGGAGCAGTTTTCATTGGTTTCCACGCCGGGGACGGCCCGCGTGGCTGGCGGCTGAGACGGTGCTCGCGGAGGCGGGTGGCCTGGCGGACACGGCCGCGGGCTGGCGGCGCTACCGCGACTATCTCGACGTGCTGGCGGAGTTGTCACCGTGCGAACGCGAGGAAAAGTTTGGCCGGCTCAGCCGGGGCTGGGCGGTAGGGACGAAGGAATTTCGGCAGGGGTTGATCCAGGAGCTGCGCGAGCGAGAGGGCGAACTCACCCAGGCGAAGCGGCCGGGCGAGGGAGAGGGGGACCGACAGGCGTTGCGCGACGAGATCTGGGCGGAGCGGCTCGAAGCGGCGGCCCGGACGGCCGGAGTCGATTTGCGCAAACTGGGTCCGCGGAAATCCGCGCCGGAGAAGGTCCTGCTGGCGGCGGTGATGAAGGCCACGACCGACGTGTCCAACGGCTGGTTGTGCGAGCGGTTGAAAATGGGCACGCCGGCGAGCGTGAGCCAGTTTGTCCGGCGGTTTCACCTGGAGGGCCGGGGCGACGAGGCGCGCTTCAAGCGGGCGGTGGGGCAGGAGGCAGGGATGGCGGCGACGGGCAGGGGAAACCTGTCAAGAGTTAAGATGTGACCCCTTTTGATTCGTCAGAGCAAGATGATCCACGCGAAGGAGCAGCCCGTAGCCTTTGGAGTGCTAACGACACTTTACCTCGCGGTCGCAGTATTGGCGCTCATTGGTGCAGTAGTTTTGCTCGGCACTATTGCCGGTGTAATGTCTGCCTAGTCTCTATGACTAACGAGCCGAACCACTCGCCCCAACCGACGACCGGGCTTGAGTCCGGTCGCGGCTGAGCGCAACGTTGGGCAAAAAGAGATGACGAGAGTGACCCAACGATTCTGGCTCGGAATGTGTGTGGTGGTAATGGTGCTTGGAGTGATTTTCTTCAGCCATTCGGCCACGGTGGGCTATCCCGATTCACATCCACTGGCCTCGACGGCTTTCGTGCAAAACGCCGCGCCCATCAGCCTTGCGGCCTTCAGGATTGCGACCGGTCGCTACCCGACCTCTAAAGAAGGATTACATGCGTTACTTGTGCCGCCCCCCGGCCTGAAAGAAAAGTGGCACGGCCCATACATCGATCGCCTGCCCAAAGATTCCTGGGGCCACGATTATCAGTACCAGTGCCCTGGACTTCATAATCCGCAATCGTACGATTTGTGGAGCCTAGGTCCAGATGGCACTGTGAGTGCAGATGATATCGTGAATTGGAGCAACAAAGATGTTCTCTCAGTTGAGAAGTGATTTTTCATGAGGTTGTGGAAGGGAGGGAGAGGATCCAGGAGCCGTGGCGGGTTTGGTTGCGAGTGTGGAGGGCTTCGTCGTAACGGGTGCGGGTCTGCTTCGTCGTAACGGGTGCGGGTCTGCCACATCTTCCAGAGGATTTTCAGCCAGCGCTGGCCGAGACAGCGCAGCGCGCAGGCGTGGGATTGGCCCCTGGCGCGATGGGCCCGATAATAGGCGTCGGCCCACGCGCAGCGTGTGCGGCTCAGGTCGGCCCAGAGATGCACGGTGGCGCGCAGCGTGTCGTTGCAGGCATAGCGCAAGTGTTGGTAGCAGGACTGGCCGGATTTGACCGTGACCGGCGCCGTGCCGGCGATCTCCTGCAAGCCGGCGGCGCTGTGGAAGCGGGCGCGGTCGTCGCCGATCTCGCCGAGCAGCCGCGGAGCGAGTTTGTCCCCGGCGCCGGGGAGCGAGCCGAAGAGATCGTGATCGGGGTGACGGGCAAACGCGGCTTCAATCTGGTGGCGATACAAACCGAGTTGTTCGTCCAGCGTCAGCAGCAGCCGCGCGAGCGACTGCGCGAGCAGGCTCTTCGCCGCCGTGGTCGGCGCGGAGCCGGCAAACTGGCTGGCCCGGGCAAACACTTCCAGCCGGTGCTCGGCGGTGCTCTCCCGCCACAGCCGGTGCGTGTGCAGGAAGTGTTGCCAGCGGCGCCGGCCGGCGCGCTCCAGTTGTGCGGGCGTGGGGAACTCCAGCACGAAGCGCCAGGTGCCGGGGATCGTCCAGTTGCCGAAGGCCTCGAGCGCGGCGGGGTAGTATTCGTGGAGGGCTTGCTGCAGTTGATTGACCAGCGCGGTGCGTTGTTCGATCAGCGCGATCTCGTCGTGGCAGAGCAGGCGCAGCTCCGCCACCACGGGATCGAGCGGGACGAGTTCGCGCCAGCCGTGACCGTCCACCCGCAGCGCATCGGCCATGCTCCAGGCATCGCGCTGGTCGTCCTTCACCCCGCTCGGGGCGTGCCGCTCCCGGTAGCGCGCAGCCGCCCGGGGATTGATCGGATAGACCAAGGCGCCGGCGGCGAAGAGTTGTTCGACCACGGTGCCCTGGCTGGTCTCCACCGCCACGGGCAGCGGACCGTAACGGCGCAGCACGGCCGCACAGGCCTGCCAGCCGCTCGCGTTGTGCTCGAAGTGCAGCGTCTCGATGATTTGCCCCAGCCGGTCGAGCACGACCAGATCATGGTGCGCGTGCGCCCAGTCGAGCGCCGCGAAGTGCTGTCGTTCGTTCCATTCTTGTGGGTTCATGGCGACGCCGCCCCGGCCCCGGCCGGTCGTAGCTCTGATACAAGAAACCTCGTGGGCTGATGTTCTCTCATACGTCTTTCCGGGGGCGCCCGACACGGCCGGTGATCTTTCTTTGTCGCTGCTCGCGAGGAGCCTAACAGACCGTGTCCGTGTCGAGGCCGAGTGGCGGCGAACGTCACCTTGGACGTTCGTCAAGGGGCTCGCAACCCTGCTGGGCTTCACTTTAAGGTTCCGCCCAGCAAGGTCGCTTCGCATGAACAAATTGGTATCAGAGCCCAACCAG
>JAPLTR010000799.1 GCA_026398065.1 Verrucomicrobiota bacterium
GCGCCGGCGAGGCCGCGGACGCGGGTAGACTGGCTCGGGCTCTGGAGCGTGTTCTCGGCACTGGAGAAACCGTTGCCGGTGGAGACGCCGGAGAAGTTGCCCTCAAAGCCGCCGACCTCGGTGCCGGTCGTGTAGATGAGAATGTCGCGGGCGTTGGTGGAGCCGGTGTCCAACATGAACTGCTGGGTCACCACCGAGATCGCGGCGCCGACATCCTTGAGGTCGGTGCGGAGGCGCGTGCCGGCGAGGGTGCTGGTGGCGGCGTAGCCGTTGTCCTTCTCGCTCTCGACGACGAAGGGCGTGAGTTTCACCGTTTCCTCGCCCGAGGGCTCGGCGGCAGCGGCGGGCGTGGGGGCGGTTTGCGCGGCACCGGGGCCCGCGAGGAGGGCGAGGCCGGCGGCGGCGAGAGCCAGCGGGTTCAGACGCGAATACGGTGCGCGCTGGAGGACGCGCACGACGAGGGGTTGGGTCATCGGGGAGCGGAGGGGTTGAGGGACGGCTTCGAGGGTTCAAAGGTAACCGTTTGGTGCAAGAGAACATTCGGTTTGAGGTAAAATTCCTTCACGGGGCCGCAACGCGGGGTCATAGTTGGGCGTCGTAACTGTTCGACACTTGAGCGTGGGCCGCCTTGGCCCCGTGATCGCTTTCCATCCCCGTCTGCCATGAAAAACCTCACCCGCCGTTCCTTCCTTCTCAATTCAGCCGTGGTCGCCGGGATTGCGGCGACCGGTGCCGGGGTCCGACCCTCCACCTGGGCCGCGCCGGTGGGCGCGAACGGCAGCGTGCGGCTCGGCATCATCGGCTGCGGCGCGAAGGCGCTCGCGCATATCAAGCAACTGCTGAAGCGGACGGACGTGCGCATCGTGGCGCTCTGCGACGTCGACCCGCAGCAGCTGGCCAAGGCCGTTGAAGAGGTCAAAGGGAGCGGGCTGGCGCCGTTTACCAGCACGGACGCCCGGGCGGTGCTGGCGCGGGATGACGTCGATGCGGTGTTGATCGTCACGCCCAACCACTGGCACGCGCTGCTCACGGTATGGGCGTGCCAGGCCGGGAAGGACGTATACGTGGAAAAGCCCATGAGCCACACGGTGTGGGAGGGGCGCAAGATGGTGGAGGCCGCCGCGAAGTATGGCCGCGTGGTCCAGGTGGGGACACAGTACCGCTCGGAGCCGGGCCTCGCCGAAGGCATCAAGTATCTCCATGCGGGCGGGCTGGGGAAACTGAAGCACGTCCACGCGATCTACTATGGAAAACGCGATGCGCTCCCGCGCAAGCGGGCGTGGTATCCCGACTGGCTGAACTACGACGTGTTTTGCGGCCCCACGCCGGTGCTGCCGCTCGAGCGCGACAAGCTGCACTACGACTGGCATTGGTCGTGGGCGACCGGCAAAGGCGATCACGGCAACAACGGCGTGCACATCCTCGTTGTGGCGCGGCGGATCGTGCGGGCGGACGGGCCGCCGAAGCGCGTGCTCGGCGTGGGCGGGCGGTTTGTGCACGACGATCCGGCGGAGACGCCGAACGCCCAGCTGGCCGTCTACGATTTTCCCGGGGCGCCGGTGATTTATGAGCAGCGCGGACTGCCGGCCAAACCGGGTGTGAATTACATGGATCAGGTGGGCGGACTGCGCGTCGGGGTCGTGGCGTACTGCGAGGGCGGCACGTTGTCGGGGCTGATCGGCTGCACGGCCAACGACCACGCCGGAAAGGTGATCAAGAAATTTCCCGGTGACGGCGGCGTGGTCGCGCACATGACGAACTTCCTCGACGCCGTGCGCAGCCGGCGCACGGGCGATCTCGCGGCGCCGACGACCGTCGGCCATGCCTCGGCGTCGATCTGCCACTTTGGCAACATCTCCCTCCGGGTGGGCACAGCCGCGGGTCCGGTGGCGGTGAACGCGGCCTTGGAAGCGGTGCCGGCGGCGGCGGAGATCGGCCGCTCGATGGCGCAGCATCTCGGAGTGCACGGGGTCGATCTGGAAAAGCGCCCGCTGACGCTGGGGCCGTGGGTGTCCGTCGACGCCGGCGGCGATGGCATCGCGGGCCTGACCTCAGGTGGCGACGCTGCGCTGGAGCGGGCGCGCTACCTCCTGCATGAGACGCAGCGCCCGCCGTATGTGATCCCGGACGTGGTCTAGGTCCGCCCGGCGGGAAGGGGGCACGGGCGGGCGGTGCGGCGAAAGATTTGCCGCCGGAACGGTCGTTTTGACTTTGCAGAATCGCCGGCGGCGGACTTATTTTCCGGGACCCCGATGAGCGACTCGCCCCGACGATGGATCGTGCTGGCTTGGTTGTGCGCGTCTGTGGCGGCCGTGGCCGCGCCGACGACGCCCAACATCCTGCTCATTGTGTCCGACGACCAAGGGTACGCTGACGCGGGATTCCAGGGTTCGACGGACATTCCGACCCCGCACCTTGACCGCCTGGCGGAGTCGGGCGTCCGGTTCACGAGCGGCTATGCGAGTCATCCGCTGGGCAGTCCCACGCACGCGGGGTTGCTCACCGGCCGGTATCCGCAGCGCTTCGGCTACGAGCGGGATCCCATCTACGATCCGAACGACCGTCGCGAAGGGCTGTCCGCGTCGGAGACGATCTTGCCGGCGCGCCTGTTTGCGGCGGGATATGTGACGGGCTGGGTGGGCAAGTGGCACCTCGGGGCGGCGCCGGAATTTTCGCCGGCCCGGCGCGGATTTGCGGAGACCTACGGCTTTTTCGGCGGGGGTCACCACTATCGCGACTGGACGGAAAATGCGGCCATCGAGTACGACGGGCCGATCGTCCGCGGGGGCCGTGCGGTGCAGCCGCCGGCGCACCTGACGGAGGCCTTTGGCCGTGAGGCGGCGGCCTTCGTGCGCCGGCACGCGGCGGCCCCGTGGTTCCTCTACCTGGCTTTCAACGCCCCGCACACTCCGCACGAACCCACGCCGGAGCGGCTCGCGCGGCTGGCCGAGATCAAGGACCTCCGGCGGCGGAACTACGCGGCGCAGGTGAGCCTGCTGGACGACGCGATCGGCGAAACGCTGACGGCGGTGGCGGAGAGCGGGCAGGAAAAGCGCACGCTGGTGTTCTTCTTCAGCAACAGCGGAGGGGCCGGCGGCTCGGACAACACGCCGTTGCGCGGCGCCAAGGGGAGCGTGTACGAAGGGGGCGTGCGGGTGCCGTTTCTGATCGCCTGGCCCGGGCGGATCGAGGGCGGGAGAGTCGACCACCGGCCGGTGAGTTCGCTCGACGTGTTTGCCACCGCGCTGGCCGCCGCCGAGGTGCCGATGCCGGCCGATCACAGATACGACAGCGTGAACCTGCTGCCCTACCTGACGGGCGAGAACTCCGGCCCGCCGCACGACCGGCTGTTCTGGCGGAGCGGACAGGCGCGCGCGGTGCGCATCGGCAACTGGAAGCTGGTGCGGCTCCCGGGAAAGCAGGCGGAACTTTACGACCTTGCCCGGGACATCGGCGAGAGTTCGGACGTCGCCTGGACGAATCCGGCGGCGCAGACCCGGCTGAGCGTCGCGCTCGAGGCCTGGGACCGGGAGCTGGTGCCGCCGGCGTTCAACGGCGCCGGCAGCGAGGGCTCGGTGGCGTCAAAACCCGCGGTGAACCCGTGAGAGCGTGCGCCCTCTCCTCGCGGTTCACCGTGACGGTCCCCTTCAACCTCTGTTGCTTGCTCTGATGAAATCCCTGATCGGTCTGCTCTTCCTGATGCTGGCAACGCTGGGGGCCGCTTCAGCGGCGACGCCGCCCAACATCGTGTTCATCCTCGCCGACGACCTCGGCTACACGGATGTCGCGTGCTATGGCAGCAAGTACTACGAGACGCCCAACATCGACCGGTTGGCGGCGCAGGGGATGCGGTTCACGAACTACCACAACTGCCAGAACTGCACGCCGACGCGCGCGGCGCTCATGAGCGGCCAGTACGCGGCCCGCACCGGCGTCTACACGGTGGGCGGGATCGACCGCTTCGACTGGAGCCGGCGGCCGCTGCGGCCGGTGGACAACGTCACCGAACTGCCGCTCGACCGCATCCTGCTGCCGCAGACGCTGAAGGCGGCGGGCTACGCCACGGGGATGTTCGGCAAATGGCACATCGGACAGCAGGGGCCCTACGCGCCGGGGAAGCGCGGCTTCGACGAGGCGATCGTGAGCATGGGGGCGCATTTCGACTTCGAGACGAACCCGAAGACGGAGTATCCGAAGGGCCAGTACCTGGCGGATTTCCTGACGGACCGCGCGGTCGATTTCATCACGCGGCACAAGGACGGCCCGTTCTTTCTCTACCTGCCGCACTTCGGCGTGCATGCGCCGCACGACGCGAAGCCGGAGCTGATCGCGAAGTTCAGGGACAAGCCGCCGGTCGGCGGGCACAACAGCCCGAAATACGCGGCGATGATCGCGAGCGTCGACGAGAGCGTCGGCCGCGTGATGGCGAAGCTGGACGAGCTGAAGCTCGCGGAGAACACCGTGCTGATCTTCATGAGCGACAACGGCGGGGTCGGTGGCTACGTCCGCGAGGGCCTCAAGAAGGGCGGCGGCACCGACATCACGGACAACGCGCCGTTGCGCAATGGCAAGGGGAGCCTCTACGAGGGCGGCACGCGCGTGCCCTTCATCGTGCGGTGGCCCGGCAGGATCCCGGCGGGCAGCGCGTGCGAGGTGCCGGCCATCCATGTGGACATCTACCCCACGTTCGCCGAGCTGGCCGGGGGCCGGATGCCGGCGAACCAGGTGTACGACGGCGAGAGCCTCGTGCCGTTGCTGCGTGACGGTGGCGCGAGGCTGAAGCGCGATGCGATCTATCAGCATTTCCCGGGCTACCTCGGAATCGCCGGCGATGCCTGGCGCACGACACCGGTGAGCCTCATTCACGCCGGCGACTGGAAGCTGATGGAGTACCTCGAGGACGGGCGGCTCGAACTCTACAACCTCCGGGACGATCTCGGGGAGGCGAGGAACCTGGCGACGGCGATGCCGGAGAAGACCGGCGAACTCCATGCGCGGCTCGTCGCCTGGCGCGCGGCGGTGAAGGCCCCGATGCCGGCGAAGAACGATGGCGCCGCCGCGCCCGACGGGGCGAAGAAGAAAAAGGGCAAGGGCAAGAAGAAGGCGGCGAACGAAGAACTTTAAGACATGATGAAGCGAATCTCCTGGTTCCGGTTGATCGGTGTGGCCCTGGTGCTGGCCCTGGGCACGGGCGCGGCCCACGCCGGAGGGCCGAAGTTCCAGACCTCGCCGCAGGCGTCGGTCCTCGTGTGCGGCGGGAGCATGATGCACGGCGACGAGTTTTCGGAGGGGGTGATCGCCGTGATGCGCGAGCACTACCGGGGCTGCCGCCACATCGCGCTGGTGCTGCACGCCTCGCTGCCCGGCGAACGCGACCCGATGGAGGGGCGGCTGCAACGGGCGTTCACCCACCTGCTCGGCGACGGCGTGAAGGTGGAGTCGCTGCACCGGCGGGACGAGGCCGGGGCGAAGGCCCTGCTGGCGGAGGCCGACGGCCTCTTCGTGGGCGGCGGCGAGACCTTCGTATTGCTGGGGGAACTACAACGCACCGGGCAGCTCGGGCTGATCCGCCAGCGGGTGCTGGCGGGCGTGCCCTACGGCGGGTCGAGCGCGGGGGCCAACGTGGCAGGGCTGCTGATCGGCACGACGAACGACTTTCCCACCGGCGAGATCGTGACCCGCGCCGCGCTCGCGGTGTTTCCCGCGGTGATCAATCCGCACCATCCGCTGCCCGACGCGGCGGAGTACGGCGGCCGGGTGTGGAAGATCACGACCTATCTGAAGTTCAATCCGACGGAGACCGTGTGTGCGCTCTCGAACGCGGCGATCATGCGCTGGCACGGCGGCCACGCGACCCTCGCGGCGGGCCGCGGCTGGATCTACCGGGCGGGCGGCGTGAAGGAAATCGCCCAAGGCGAGGACGTGACGGCCCTGCTGCAGTAGCTGGCGCGCGGGCGCCGCGGCGTCACCGCTCGAAGCCGTGGACAACGCTCCACTCGCGGGTTTCGCCGGGGGCGAGGCGGAGCGCGAGATAGGGTTCGACGGAGACGGTCCGGGCGTTGGCCCAGACGGGGCATTCGCTGGGGACGAAGCTCGTGGCGAAGGTGACGCGCGCGAGGGCGGGGTGATCGAGGGAAAGCGCGAGCGGCTGGCCGGGCGGGAGCGCGAGGAGGGAAAACTGGCTGTCGTCGGGGGCGACGAAGGGGCGGCGGAAGGTGAGCGTGCCGTCGGCGGCGACGGCGAAGCCGGGGTTGTCCGGGACGGTCGTGCCGGGCGGGAGGGCGAGGCGGGCGCGGCCGGCGCCGAGCGCCCAGAACGGATGGGCGAACCATTCGAGGGCGAGCGGCGCGGCGGCGAGGTTGGTCAGCTGCGTAGTGGAGTTGATGATACGACCGTGGAGCCCGATCCGGCGCGTCAGGTCGTACGCGAAGCCCGCGGCGGCCTGGCGCGTGTGGAAGACGACGTGATCCGCCGCCGGGGTGATCTCCCAGCGGCAGGGCGCGGTGAGGGTGGCTTCGCCGGAGGGGGAGACGGCGAGGGCGCCGGCGCCGATGGCGAGGCCGAGAGCGCCGTTGACGGTCAGCGGGGCGCCGTCGCGGGTGCGGTGGCGGAAGGACTCGGGCAGGCCCTGGGCGTTGAACGGGAGCGGGGTGGGCGAGGGCCACTCGGGGCCGGTCACGAGCGGGAGCGGCGCGGGGCCGGCGGCGAGGTCGTGCACCTGCCAGAGGAAGCCGCCGGCGCAGAACCGCGGGCCGAGCCGCGCGGCGTCGGCCGGGTCGGCGGGGTCGAGGAGGTTGAGGGCGAGCTCCCGGTTGGCGAGGTGCAGCATGGCGGCTACTTCACGCGGCGGACGCGGACGGGGGCGCTGCCGGACTTGAGTTTGACCACGAACGTCTCCCCGGGGCGGGCCTCGATCACGACGTCCTGGCCGGCCACGTCGAAGGGGATGCCCTCGGTGCCCTCCCAGACCTGGCCGTTGTCGAGGGTGAAGCGGTTGACCGTGAGCCAGCCGGTGGCGCGGGCCTCGAGGGGCGGCTGGCTGCGCCAGTCGGGACCGGAGGAGCGGGTGAGGCCGAAGCGTTCGAAGAGACCGGGCTTCGGCGCGGCGGCGGCGGCGGGCGCCGGAGGTATCGGACTAGTGGATACCGGAGCGGGCGAACGCAGGAGATGCCGGATGAGGGCGGCGTCGATCACGCCGAGCTGGTCGGGCGTGAGCCGGTCGAGGCCGGCGCGCTGCCACTCGGCGGCGGTGAGGACGGCCTGGAGGCCGGGGAAGACGGGCTCGGTGGCGCGGGCGGGCCCGACAGCGGCCAGGAGGAGGGCGAAGGGCAGGAGGACGCGGAGTTTCATGGCGGGGGGCGGGGCTCCACGAACCGGGGCTAGGGCAGGGCCCGGCCCCCGTGGAGCGAGGTGTAGAAAGGGTCGCCGGGGACGATGGAGCCGCGGCGGACGCCCTCGCCGGTGAAGGCGGACTTGTAGAGGGCGGTGAGGAGCTCGAGGGTGCGGCGGGCCTCGGGGCCGGAGGTGAGCGGGCGGCGGCCGGCATCCATGTCGGCGACGAACGCGGCGAGCTGGGCGGTGTGGGTTGAGCCGACGTCGGGCGGGAAGCTCTGCCAGGCCTGCAGGAGGGAGTTGCCCTCGTCCTGGGCGGCGGGCGAGAGGGTGAAGCGCCAGTTGTCGCGCGTGTAGCTGTAGAGATGCGTGAGCTCGACGGTGGCCTTCTGGTAGTCGAGGCGGATATAGGTCTCCTGCCGCGGGCTGAGGGCGCTGTTGACGACGGAGGCCAGGGCGCCGTTGGCGAAGGTGATCATGGCCATCGAAACGTCCTCGACCTCGATGTCGCGGTCGAGCCGGGCGGCGATCGCGCGGACCTCGGACCATTCGCCGAGGAGGTGAAGGAGGTGGTCCATGGCGTGGATGCCGAGGCCCATGGTGGGGCCGCCGAGGTCACCGGCCCACTTGCCGCGCCACGGCGTGGCGTAGTAGGTGGCGTCGCGGAACCACAGGGTGTTGCAGACGGCGACGAGCGGCCGGCCGAGCTGGCCGCTTTCGGCGAGCGACCGCACGTGCGCGGTGGAGGACGCGAAGCGCATTTGGAAGACGCAGGCGGTGTGCCGCCCGGTGCGCTGCGCGACGGCCTCGATCTCGTCGAGCTCGGCGAGGGAGGCGCAGAACGGTTTCTCGCAGAGCACCCAGGCACCGGCCTCCATGGCGGCAACGCTCATGGCGCGATGGAGCGAAGGCGGCGCGGCGATGAAGACGAGGTCGGGCCGCACCTCGCGCAGGGCGACGGTGTAGTCGGTGTAGGGGGCCGGGACGCGATGGCGCTCGCAGAAGGCCTTCACGCGGGCGGCGTCGAGATCGACGGCGGCGACGAGCTGCACCCGGCCCTGGGTGGCTTCGGCGGCGCGCGCGTGGGCATCGCCGATGCCGCCGGTGCCGACAAGGAGGGCTCGATAGGTTTGGCTCATGAGTCGCAGGGAAGGGGGGCGAGAGCCCCCGACGTGGCAAGCCGAAGAATTTTTTCCCCGGTGAGCCGGCGCGCGGCGGGGAGGCTGTGGGGGGTGACGCCGCCGTAGGTTTTGGCCAGTTCGGCGAACCGGGCGCGGGTCGCCTCGACGAATTCCTCGGGCGGCCGCGCGTCGCCGCCGAGGGCCATCATCACGGGGAGCCAGCGGTGGCCGGAGCGGACGTGGTTCTGCTCGTCGTTGCGGTCGAAGGCGAGGAGGGTGTCGGCCTCGAAGTCGTTGAGCTCGCGCACGCGGTCCATGACGTGGGCCTTGGTGGGGAAACTGTTCGCCTCAAATTCCATCGTCATCATCGCGTACCGCTCGTGCGGCGGCATCTGCACGAGGATGGTGTAGAGGTCGAGGGAGTGCTCGAGCGTCATGAGGTCGACGCCGAGTTTCGGGAGCTGGCGATAGCCGAACTGACTGTGCCGCGATTCGTCCCAGAGGTGGCGGGCGAGATCGTGGTGCAGGTCGAAGGGCGCCTGGGGCGTGTCGTAGAAAACGGTGGCGAGGTAGTCCACGGCATCCAGCTCCATCATGAGCCAGACATAGACCATCAGGCGGATGACGCGGGCATCGGTCGAGGGATCGACCAGCCACGGGCGGATGATCGGCACCTCGGTGGGGTCGAAACCGAAGACGCTGGAGCAGACCGGATATTTTCCGCGGCTGCAGGTGGGCGGATGGGAGTAGGTGCGGGTGGCGGAAAGGAGCGCGAAGGAAGGCGGGAGAGGGATCCGCGGTGAGGTGGCGAGGAGGCCGCTGAGATCGGCGAGGAGGGCGGTGAGGTGGGCGGACCAGAGCGTGGGATGGGAGGAAGGGGACGAATNNNNGAGAGTGAAAATGGGACGGGGGCGGGAGATGGGGGGCGATCTCGGTGGCGTGGCGCTCCTCGTCGGCGATGAACTCCTCGACGAGCTTGCGGGAGGGCCAGTCGGCGAGGTGGTGGGTCGCGGCGAGATACTGGCGATAGGCCGAGAGGAGGGCGGGTTTCAGCACGCGATAGAAACCGGCGAGCGCGACCGCGGGGTCGTCGGGCATGACAGCCTCGTTGAACAGGCGGCGGAGCGCGGGGCGGACGTCGTCGGTGGAGCCGAAGCCGCTGAGCTCGCGGCCGCGCTCGCGGATCCAGCGGGCGTGGCCGGCGGATTCCCAGACGTGCTGGCAGAGGAGATATTTTAGCTCGGGCTCGCCGACGCGGTAGATGAGCGTGGTCGCGGTGCGGACCAACTCGCGCTCCGCCTCGAAGAGCAGGCGCTGCCAGCGGGCCATCTCCTGCACGGCGGCGAGGCGGCCGGTGGGGGCGGGCGTTGGCGGGGAAAGCGTGGATGGCGCGGAGTCGGGGCGTAAAGCCCCTCCCACAGCAGGGGCGGTGGAGGCGGGAGATTTTGGGTGGGCGACCATCGGGACGGGCCTGACGAACGATTACGAGAACGAGGAACGAGAACGATTTTAGCAGATGCGGCCCTTCTTGCCGGCGGTGGTGTGGCCGGGGGGATTGAGGCCGACCCAGCGCTCGTCGATGGGTTCGCTGGCGCGCTGGTAGCGGGCGTCGCTGGAGATGCGGAGGCGGTTCTCCGTGCGGTTGTCGAGCGAGGCATGCACGAGGAACATCCCGAACGTGATGAAGTCGCCGGCCTGATATTCGGTGGTGAGCCAGCGGCCGCCGAACTTGTTGCGGAGGACGGGCGGGTTGTGGGACAGCGTGCCGCTGAAGGTCCAGCCCGTGCCCTTGGCGTTGGTCGTGGCGATTTTGACCTGCTCGGGCTTGTTGGCGCAGTAGGAGTCGACGTCGCGGTAAACGTAGTTTTCGAGGAGATCCATGCGCTGATTCGACCCTTCGAGGACCATGAGGCCGCCGAGGTCGAACGAGATGTCGCCGTAGGGCACCCAGCAGGTCATGTGGCCGTGCGTGCCGCGGCCCATGTAGGGAAGGTCGCAGTGGGGATTGGTTCCCTTGCCGGGGCCGATGGCGCGCAGCCAGGTGAAATCGTAGTGGCGGATGTCCTCGCCGTAGAACTTGCGGTAGAACTCCGGCAGGCGTCCGCCGTAGAGGAGATTCTGGACGGCGGGATTGTTGTTGGTGAGCTCGGGCTTGAAGACGTAGCCGGCGCCGGGTTTGCAGACGCCCTCGATGGTGGGATACTTTTCGTCGAGCACGCCGGCGGCGGCGAGGCCGTCGGTGAGGCTGGCGCGGGCGGCGAGGACTTCGTCGCGGTCGAGGTAGCCCTTCATATAGAGATAGCCGTCGGCGGCGAAGCGGCGGCGGAGCTCGGCGACATCGTCGGCGGCGTCGGCGGAATCACGGAGCAGGCCGATCTTGGTGTCGTCCATCTCCAGGGCGTGGCCGAAGGAGTAGATCTGCGGGAGGGAGGTGAGCGTGCTCATGGCGGGGCGGTGGGAAATGGGACCTATGGGAAGAATGGGACGGAGGAGACGAATGGGGCCCGGTGGATTTAGGAGGTAGCGGACCAGCCCTCGGGCCAGGTGGTGCCGGGGACGGGGCGCCAGTAAATGTCGCGGTCGATGCGCGGCGGATGGTGGCGGTACTTTTCGGTGAGGCGGAGCTTGGTGCGGAGATGGTCGATCAGGTTTTCGCCATAGAAGAACGTGTTTTCAGCGACGCCGGAAACGACCATGAACTCGGTCTTCGTGGTCTCCATCAGGGCGATGAGGCCGCGGGTGTTGGCGAGTTCGAGGTCGATGGCGGACTGGAGCTTTTGTGAGGAGGCGGCGCGCGCGGCGTCGTCGGAGGCGGCGAGGTAGCCGTAGACGTGTTCGCACCACGCGCAGACGTTGCGGAGCGTGGTGCTCCAGTGGAGGTAGGCGCGCACGCGGTCGGAAAGATCGGTGAACACGGCGTGGGCAGCGGGCTCGGCGGCGGCGGTGGCGGCGACGAGGACCGCGAGGCGGTCGACGAGGGCGCGGACGCGCGGGAGAAGTTCGCGGTCCATGTCGCCGGCCATCTTCGCGCCGGACTCGCGGGTGATGAGGTCGAAGAGGACGTCCTTGCCGAGATCGTTCAGGCCGGGGTTGTTGTGCTGGAAGCAGCCGTGGCGCTCGTAGTAGTCGCGGTCGGCGGCGGGCACGGCCTCGAGGTCGGGGACGAACGGCCGGTCCCAGGTGCGCTGCCAGCAGAAGCCTAAGGCGAAGAAGAGGCCGACGAGGGGCTGCCAGATGATGGCGTCCTCGAAGTCGCGCCAGCAGGCGGTGAGGGCCTCGGCGCGGGAGGCGCCGGCGATCCGGGTGGCGAACTCGCGGAGGACGTCGTCGATCGGGCGCGAGGGGAAGAACTGCGCGGCCTGCAGCGCGACGGGGTTGGGCCAGTAGGGCGTCCGGGCGGTGTTCGCGAGACCGCCGAGGGCGCTGATCCGCGTGAGGCCGGTGGCGGCCGCGGCGGTGAGCTTGGCGTGGAGGAAGCGGGGGAAGGGCAGGCCGATGAGCGGCTCGTGGTTCATCACCCCCGAGGCGGAGTAGTGGAGGACGGGCTCGGTCTGCTTCTCGCGCAGGGCGGCGAGGGCGGGGGCCTCGGCGGGGTCCATCCAGTTCTGGAAGATGCTGCCGGCGACGCCGAAGTTGTCGGGGTATTTGGGATGCGGATACGGGAGCGAGTAGCCGCGGACGAGGAGGGACGGGGCCTCGAGGGTGACGTGCGGGCCGAGGCCGGCCTTGATGTGGTCGTGCTCCACCTTGAAGGGCTCGATGCGGAGGATGACGTCGAAGTCCGGGTTCAGCTCGGCGGCGGCGTCGCGGAGGTTGTGGAGGTAGCGGACGATGCTCTGGCCGGCGGCCTCGGCGACCTTGTCGTGGTTGCGCCACTCGCGGATGAGATAGGGGCCGCCGTTGCGGCCGACGTAAAGGGAGGCGGTGTGCTCGAAGCCGGCGCCGCTGTCGTTGGTCCAGACCGACAGGTAGGAGAGGTCGGGGACGGCGCGCATGATCTTCTGCAGAGCCTCGCAGGGATGGTCGACGCGGGCGCCGCGGAGGGTGGGGTACTTCTGGAAAAACCGGTCCGGCATCGTGCGCGGCTCGAACATGCACACGCCCGGTTTCAAGCCGTAGCGGCGGCCGGTGTCGGCGAGCTTGCGGAGGTGGTTGAGATTGGCGTCGAGGTAGAGGGCGGGCCAGAGGCCGCGCGTGAGCGGGGTGTCGACGAAGTGGTTGAAGCCGGGCCCGTAGGTGTAGAACTGCGAGTAGTACTCGTGCGCGACGAGGTCCTCGTGGGGCATGTGGGCCTGGAGGCCGTTGACCTCGCAATGAGTGAAGCCGGCCTCGGCGAGGGTGGAGACGTAGTGCTCGGGATCGAAGCCGCGGGCGGAGCGCCAGTACTGGGTGTAGCAGGCGTCCCAGTGGGGGCGGTGCCAGCCGAAGGTGGCGGGGAGGAAGAGGCCGGCGGCGAGCTTTTCGCGGGTGAAGTCGGAGAGGCCGTGGGCGAGGAGGCGGACGGCGGCGTAGAGGAAGGAGCCGTGGCTGGCGGTGATCTCGCCAGTGCCATCCTCGGCGAGGCGGAGCCACATCCACGCGGTGTCGGGGGTGGCGGTCTTCGGCAGATACTTGGAGGCGGGCCAGGCCGGGGAGAAGACCGCGACATTGACGCCGCGACCCGGGACGGCGCTGGCCGTGACGGTGGCGGCGACGGCGAGGCGGGCGAGTTCGGCCACCGCCGTGAGCTCGACCGGCGCGGGGGCGGCGGGGTGGAAGATGGCGCGGATGGCGGCGAAGGGGGAAACGCTCATGAGAACAGGGTCACGCGGAGGTTAGGGGCGAACGGTCACCGGAGGTCGGTGGGAGTCAAAATGAACATTCCTGAATATTTCAGCGGTCCTGGATTTACGGGCGAAAGGACGGGGGCGGGAAAACGGCAGGGCTACGTCGGTAAACCTTACATTTTGACTGGGGGGAGACTGCGTAGAAATTTTTTACGCAATCGCCTAATCTCTGATGGCTGGTGGGTTGCGGAGGGGGCCCAGCACTGGCGCATGACTTGCAAGAATGGGGGATAGCTTCGGTTCGGGTGTCGTCGGTCAGGGGAAACCCTCCGGCGAAGGTCCCGGACCGGGGCCACCCACTTACACTCGAAACTCGATTCAAACTACCATGGCAACAGACACGAAATCCAATGGCAGCGAGCAACGGCCGGTTCGTCAGGAGCAACGGCTCGATGTCACGGCTCCGATCCAGCGCCTGACGGCGGCGGCGGATTACCAAGAACAACCGGGGCAGGCCCGGTCCTTTGGGATGGGTGATTCGTTGGTGGTGGTGTGGCCGCATTTAAATATTGGGACCGACGGGCGGTCCTACGTCTGTGGTATGGGGGGAGGCGGGGGAGGAGGGCGGTTGAATCGCCCTGAACGACTGCATACTGCATGGCCCCCAAGGGAGAGGCGCCTTGAGTAGGAGGACGGACTGAGTCGGCGGAGGACTTGGGCGGGTTCGGCGTCTTTTGCGGACCGACTTCAGGTTGGAAGAGGTTGGATTTACTTGGATTTGGTGCGATGAGGTCGGATTCCGGGCGGTGGCAGGTCGGATTCGGCGGTCTGACGGGACGGAATATTCCGGGGTGGTGCGCGGAGGGGGGCAGGAAAAGGGGGGCTGGGAACAGGGCGCGGGCCGGAAAAAGGGGCCATGCCGGTGATTCGGCTGAACGCCGAACGGTCCGGGTGGTCGGTGGGAGGCTTGATCTGCCTTGATCTGGTCGGATTTGGTCGGATTTACCCGGATATGGTCGGAGGTCGGCTGGACCGACGACCCGGTTGACGTGTGGAGGGAGCGTGGGCGGCAAACGAGCCAGAAGCCGCCGCGGGCGCGGGAAGGCCAGAAGGCTTCGCGCCAGCGGGGCGCTTTGCGGCCGGGGCCTGGGAGGCGAGAACTCGGAGGAGGTTGGATTTACTTGGATTTGGTTGGATTTGGCCGGAAGCGGTGCGCCGTCCCGCGGGAGCCGGGCGGGGCAGAGGAGGTCGGCGGGCGCGATTTCGTCGGGCAGGCGCAAGCGCCGGAATCTGGAGGGATCCGTGGGCATCGGGAGGAGGTGGAGGAGGATTGACGGAGGATACATTTATTGTAGTTAAAAGCAACTAAAAGATTCTTTAAGAGAACATGCGTTGCGACCGCAGGCGATTGGCGATGGTCGGGCCGCGGTGCCCCCATCGGGTTGCGCGGCGCTATTAGGCGTTGGCTTTGGGGGCGGCTGAAGGCCTGATATCCGACGCGTGTCCGTAAGCTTCGGATCGATCGTACGTCTCCCACCCATGCCCTCCCCATCCTCTCATTTTCATCCGGTCGGTTTTCTCCTTAAGCCCAAGGTGGGGTTCACTCCGGGGTGTCGCCCGGTGAGCCTGGTTCAGGTCGTCCAGGCCTGGCGCGGGCTGCTGATCGTCCTGCTGGGCGTTGCGGCGTTAGGGGCTCCGGTCGGCCGGGCGGCGGAGAACAAGGCGGCGGTCCCCACGGATCGTCCGGTCAGCTACGAGGCGTTCGGGGCGGTCGGCGACGGCGTGGCCGACGATCTGCCGGCCATCGTCGCGGCCCACGCGTTTGCGAACACGCACGGCCTGCCGGTCAAGACGAAGGCCGACGCCACCTATCACCTCGGCTGCCGGGCGCTCACCGCGATCGTAGCCACCGACACCGACTGGGGCACGTCCAAGTTTATCATCGACGACACGGACGTGGAGAACCACCGGCTGTCGCTCTTCGCCGTGCGCTCGCTATTGAAGCCCGTGACGCTGGCGATCCCGCGGCTGACCCGCGACCAGAGGCGCCTCGACGTCCAGCCGCCCAGCGACTGCTGGGTGCACGTCGAGAACAACCGCAAGCGGATCTACATCCGCCAGGGCCTGAACCAGAACAACGGCACGCCCCAGCGCGACTGCTTCATCCTGCGCCGCGACGGGACCATCGAGGGGGCCATCGACTGGGACTATGACACGGTCACGAAGGTCGAGGCCCGGCCGCTCGACGAGCGCCTGTTGGTGATCAAGGGCGGGGTGTTCACCACGACGGCCAACCGCATGAAGCAGGAGAAGGGCTACAACTACTGGTCGCGGAACATCGCGATCAGCCGCTCGAACACCACGGTGGTGGGGCTGACCCACCACATCGTCGGCGAGACGGCCGTCGGCCATCCCTACGGCGGGTTTCTCCTCGCCAGCGACTGCGCCAACGTGACGTTGCGCGACTGCTTCGTCACCGGCCACAAGACCTACACGACGATCGGTTCGGCCGGGAAGCCGGTGAGCATGGGCACCTACGACATCAGCGCGAACGAGGTGGTCAATTTCACGATGGTGGGCTGCCGGATGGACAACATCTGCGATCCCACGCGGTGGGGCGTGATCGGCACCAATTTCTGCAAGAACATCCTGCTGGAGAACTGCACGCTGTCCCGCATGGATACGCATCAGGGCGTCTCCGGGACCTATACGATCCGCGGCTGCACGCTGGGCCACGCCGGGCTGAACGCCATCGGCCGGGGCGCGCTGACGATCGAGGACTCCACGCTGAACGGCCGGTCCCTGCTCAGTTTCCGCAGCGACTACGGCAGCACGTGGGAGGGGACCGTGACGATCCGCAACTGCCGGTGGATTCCCGCGTGCGGTGCGGCGATCCAGCCCATGTTGATTGCCGGGAGTAACGACGGGCAGCACGACTTCGGCTATCCCTGCTTCATGCCCCGGGAGGTCACAATCGACGGGCTGGTGATCGACGACAAAAATCATCCGGCGGACTATCAGGGGCCGTACCTCTTCACGGACCCGGACGGGGCGAAGGCGGGTGCGGCGGTCCGGCCGTTTCCCTACCGGCTGACCGAGCAGGTGACGGTCCGTAACCTGACGACCGCCAGCGGAAAAAAACTCCGAACGTCGCCGGACGCGGAGTTTAATGCGCGCGTGCGGGTGGCGGGGGCGAACTGAGGGGCGGTGGGCGGGGATTGCGTTTTACGGGAGGAAGGGTCAGGTTTGTGGCCCGGCTCCGACCGCCCCGAAAGCTCCCTCTGCACCGTGAACCCGAAAGCCCGAT
Source organism: Verrucomicrobiota bacterium (assembly GCA_026398065.1). GTDB lineage: Bacteria > Verrucomicrobiota > Verrucomicrobiia > Opitutales > Opitutaceae > GAS368. The sequence goes on from JAPLTR010000799.1 coordinate 16,527, forward strand.
GAAAAAAACCTCGCTCGTTCTGCTCGCCTTGTTGCCGCTGGGCGCCGCCGCGGCGGAGCTGCCGGCCCTCGCGTTTCCCCGGCAGAAAATCGGTTTGCCGTCGCTGTCCCTGGGCGAGGTGGCCGCGGGGAGCCCGCTGGGCATTTTGAAGGAGGCGAGAGCCTGGTTCGGCAGCAAGAGTCCGGCTCCGGAAAAGAAGTTGGGTTCCAACATGCCGATTCGCACGCCGGCAGGCGACCTCGATCCGAAGATGGTGAAGACGCCGGATTCAACCACCGACTATAAGATGATCGTGAAGGCGCCGGAGGTTGAACCGGCGAAGTGAAAGCGCCCTACGGGTTGTCGGAACCGAACCCAACCGGTTGCCACGAATCGTGCGGGTGCGCGCTCCGTGCCAGGCGCGGTGGGATTCACCCGTCACCGGGCAATGGGATGAAACGGGTCGGCATATTTCTGCGAATCGCAGCGGTGTTCGCTCTGGTCGCGGTCGTTGCGTTCGTGAGGGTCGCGGCGATATTGCGCCGGGTCGACAGCCAGCCGCTTTCGATCATGCCGGTCTCGACCGCAGATGTGTTTTGGTTTTATACATTTCCCCTGTCATTGGGCGCCAGCTTGCTTTCTGTCTGTGTCGCCCTAGCCGCCGATTCACGAAGGAAGCGGCAACTTACTCCCGGGGAAAATGCCGAGCCAGGCATCGGCCAACTCCACTGACCGGAGCCGAGGGGATATGCTTGGTTGGTCCACCGCGGCGTGGCAGTGAGGTCGCCGGAAGACATGGGGATGCGTGATGCATCCCCAGGTCAAGGGGATCAGCGACCGAGGTAGAGGTCGCGGCCGCGGACGAGGGCTTCGATTTTGCGGTCGGCGATGGAGCGCTTCAACATCCAGAAACCGCAGTCGGGGTGGACCCAGCGCACGCGGCCGGAGCCGACCTTTTTCTCGACGGCCTCGATGCGGGCAGCGACTTCGTCGGCGGTCTCGATATGGTTCACCTTGATGTCGATCACGCCGACGCCGAGGGTGATTTTCTTGTCGATGTGCTTGAGGGCGTCGAGGTCGGCCTTCGGGCGGTGGGCGAGTTCGAGGACGAGGTGGTCGGTGTGGAGGGCGTTGAGGAACGAGAGGAGTTTCTGCCAGTTGCCCTTCTGGATGGTCTGGCCGCCGTAGTTGCCGAAGCAGAAGTGGACGGCGCGCTCGGTGTTCTTGTCGATGGCGTCGAGGACGAGGTTCATCGAGGCGGCGGCGAGGGGTCCGTCGGCGGGGTTGCCGGGGATGTTGGCCTCGTCGACCTGGAGGCAGGCGGCGGGGAGGCCGGGCATCTGGGCGGCGAGGACCTCGCCGAGGGCCATGGTGAGCTGCGCGAAGTCGCGGTAGTGGTGGTCGAGGAGCGTGCGCGCGAGCATGTAGGGGCTCGTGACGGTGAACTTGAACTGGCCACCGGCGACGGAGGCGGCGCGCTGGCAGTCGGCGAGGAGGTTGAGCGAGCCTTCGCCGAGGGGGCCGGTGACGACGCCGGCGGGCTTGCGGCGGAAGCCCATGGGGTGGTGGCGGGAGAATTCATCGGTGACCGAGCGGCCGACGACGGAGGACACGCCGGCCATCGGGCGGATGAAGTACTCGATCATGCCGTTGGTGTCGGGGTGGTTGACGTCGAAGCGGTAGAGCTCGCCGTCGGTGGGTAGGTCGATGCCGGCCTGGCGCTGGATGTCGAAGACGACGCGGGTGGCGTCGATCACGGCCTGTTCGCTCGGGAGGGCGGCCAGCCAATCGGGCACCGGGTAGGAGCCGACGGTGGTGGTGAGGATGCGGGGTGATTTGGGGAGTTTGGCGTTGGGCATGGGAGTGAAAGGGAGGGAAGTGGAAGGAATGAGAGGAGCGTAGGGGCGGATGAGAGGGGTTGGGGGGGAAGGGGGAGAGTAGCGGAGAATGGGGCGGGTGTCTTGGCGGGATGGGCGGCGGGGGGTGGCAGATCGGGCGGTGGGACAGAGGGAGGCTGTCCACGGAACACTCGGATCACACGGAAAAAAGACGGGAGAGGAGGAGGGACGGAGGAGGAGGACCACGAAACACACGAAAGACACGAAAAAGGGGAGCGGAACGGGCCGGGGCGTGGGTCGGCTCGCTGGCGCTCGCCGCTACGGGTTGAATGCGTGGGGAGGCGAGGTCCACTGGCTGGCGCCCGCCGCGACGGGGTGCATGCGTGGCGAGGCGAGGTCCACCCGCTGGCGCTCGTCGCTACGAGGTTTTGCTCCACCGGCCCGGGGGGCGGCCGAAGCGGCGGCGGAAGACGCGGTAGAAATGGGAGAGGTCGCGGTAGCCGCAGGAGAAGGCGACGCCCGTCACGGAGTGCGCGCCGTCGCGGAGCAGGCGCGCGGCATGGTCGAGGCGCAGGCGCGTGAGGGTGCCGAGAAAGGTATCTCCCGTCTGGATACGGAAGAGTTCGCTGAAGTGGCGGCGGGAGAGGCCGGCGCGGGCGGCGGCGTGGTCGAGGGTCCACTCGTCGTAGAAGGAGTCGGCCAGCTCCTGGGCGACGGCGGCGACGCGGGTGGCGGCGGGATCGGCGGCGGGGGCGACCTCGGGCTGCCGGGCGACGGTGACGAGGATCTGGGCGGCGAGGGCATGGAGGGCGACGGTGGCGCCGGGGCGGGTTTCGCCCTGCTCGAGGAGGGCGCGACGCCAGAGGTTTTCGAAGCGTTCGCTGGCGGGGCCGGCGGAGGGCAGGTGCCAGGAGCGGCGTTGGACGAGGGCGCGCCAGAGCGTGCGGCGGGGCGGGTCGTCGGCGATCCAGCGGGGGGCCAGGCAGAGCAGGAGGAGGGTGGCGGGGGAGCGGTCGCGCAGGCGGTGCGCGGTGCCGCGCTCGATGGCGAGGAGCGTGCCGGGGCCGGCGGAGAACTCGGGCGTGCCGGGACGGTCATGAAAGACCACCTGGCCGTGGAGCACATAGATCAGCTTGTGAAACGGATCGATGCGCTCGGGCATGCGAAAATCCGCGGCGTGCAGGCTCTCGGCAAAGGCGACGCCATGCGCGGGCAGGGCGACAGGGACGGGGCGGGTGACTTTGCTCATGGCATGGGCCGGGGAGCGCGAGGCCGGCGTCCGCCGGGTTGCTCCGGACCGGCGGCGGTCGTGGGCGCTTTCTGGATACGACGGTCGCGACGGACGGTTCGGAGAACCGTCCCCACCTTGGAATCCGGCCGGCCGACCACGACGAACTCAACCGCCGGGGGCGGGCGTCGCGGGGGCGGCGGCGGGTGCGGCGGTGTTGCCCTCGGCGGCCTTCTTCTGCGCCTCTTCGTAAGCTTTGCGCTGGGCCATGCCGATCTCGAGCAGGTCGCTGACGAGCATGCGGGCCTCCTCTTCCTGGCGGGCGACGGTGAGGGGTTTCGCGGGGGCCTCGGGCTTGGCCGGAGCGGCCTCGACGGGCGGCGTGGCCGGAGACGGGTTGGCGTTGGCGACCGGGCCCAAGGTCGCCGGATCGGCGGCAGGGGGCGGAGCCGGCTGAATTTTTTGAATGAGGGCGTTGTCGGGTGTCGCGAATCCGCTGGCGGCGGGCATGATCGCGACCGGGGCGGGACCGCGCGCGGGGCCGGTGCCCTTGCGGAGAGTGAGCGTTTTCTGAACGTCGCCCGACTTGACGACGATCTGCTCGCGGCGCGGATCGTAGGCGAGGACGGTGTAGGCGCCGTCGGTGCCGCCGACCTCG
>JAPLTR010000313.1 GCA_026398065.1 Verrucomicrobiota bacterium
GCCGTCGCCGTCGGTGTCGGTGGTGTTGGAGAAGGGCGTGACCGTGACCGCGACTCCGGTCACCACCTTGGAGGCGACGTCATTCCCGGCGGTATCCTGGTAGCTGAGGGTGACCGTGTAAGTCCCCGTGGGGATGGTGACGGCGTGGAGGGAGCGGCTATAGGTGAACGTGCCCGACTTGGCGTTCGTGAGCGGGATCACCGTGGTCGTCGTGCTGTTGCTGAACGTCAGTTTCACGGTGCCGCCGTAAGGGGCCTCGGGCAGGGTGTAGGGGATCGTGCTGCCATCGGCGATAGTCGCATTGTCCACCAGGCTCGTGAAACTCGGAGCCAGAGTGCCGGCATCGTAAAACATGTAGGGCAGTGTGACGGCGGTGGCGGTGTGGTTACTGAGGTCCCGGTAAGTCAGCGAGACGGTATAGGTGTCGTCGGGCAGGCTGGTGGCGGTGCTGGACGCGATCCCCGTGCCGGAGATATTTGTTCGATCAAAGGCGATGCGGCCGTTCCGCACCACATTCACCAGGGTTACCACCACCGTGGTGTGGCCGGTGAAGGTGATCTTGGCGCTGGTGCTGGCGAAGGCCTCCGGTATGCTATAGTAAAAGGTGGCAAGGGTCGTGCCCAAGGTGCGGACGTCGCCCTTCAGGATGTCGTAAGAGGTGATCGCGCCCGAACTGGTCGCGGTCGAAGCCAAATCCGCCACGGTGGTCCCGAGCGAGGTGGTCACGAGCTTGAAGGTGTCGGTGGTAACAGCAGATACGTAGTAAATCGTGCTGGACGACAGATTGGTCCCGGAAATCATGACCGCCGTATCGGCCGCCAGTCCATGACCTGCCAGAGTGATGACGTCGGTCGCGGCGGCGAAGGTGACCGCGGAGGCGGCGGAGAGGGAGCGGATCGTTCCGCTGGTCCCCGGCGTGATATCCGCATAGGTGGAGCCGCCCGAGGTGGTCGCGAGCTTGAAACTGTTGCTGTCGACCACCGAGACGTAGTAAGTCGTGGTCGGCGACAGATTGGTCCCGGAAATGGTCACCGCTGTCGTGGCCGCCAGTCCATGACTCGCCAGCGTGATGACGTCGGTCGTGGGGTTGATGGCGACCGCGGCCGAGATGGAGGAGGTACGGATCGTTCCACTGGTACCCGGCGAAAAATCCGCATAGGTGGAGCCGCCCGAGGTGGTCGCGAGCTTGAAGGTGTCGCTGTCAATCACCGACACGTAGTAGGGCGTGTTCGACGGCAGATTGGTCCCGAAAACGGCCACCGCCGTGTTGGCCGCCAATCCATGACTCGCCACGGTGATGACATCGGTCGCAGGGGCGATGGCGATCGTGGTTGAGGCGGAGGCGGAACGGATCGTTCCTCCGGTCCCTGTCGCGAAATCCGCGTAGGTGGAACCTCCCGGGGTGGTCGCGAGTTTGAAGGAACTGGCGTCGATGACGGAAACGTAGTACGGTGCCGCCGACGGCAGGTTGGTCCCCGAAATTCTCACCTCGGCGCCGGCGGCCAAGGAGTGACACGCCGCACTGATCGTTCCGCTGGTCCCCGGCGTGATATCCGCGTAGGTGGAGCCGCCCGAGGTGGTCGCGAGCTTGAAGCTGTTGTTGTCGATCACCGAGACATAATAGGTCGTGGCCGACGACAGGTTGGTACCCGAAATTGTCACCGTCGTATTCGCCGCCAGTCCATGATTCGCCAAGGTGATCACATCGGTCGCAGGGACGATGGTGACGGCGTTTGAACCGGAGGAGGACGTGATCGTCCCCGTGGTCCCCGGAGAGAAATCCGCGTACGTGGAACCGCCTGAGGCGGTCGCGAGCTTGAAGCTGTTGCTGTCGATCACCGAGACGTAGTACGTCGTGGCCGACGACAGATTGGTCCCGGAAACGGTCACCGTCGCATTCGCCGCCAATCCATGGTTCGGAAGGGTGAGGACATCGGTGGCGGGGTTAATCACCACCGGGGTTGAGCCAGAGACGGAGAGCACGTCGGTCGCCGGGTCGATGACGAACGCGTTGGGCAGGTAGGAAAGGCTGGGCGGGAGGGCGCCGGTATCGACCGTCACACTCGCCGCCGTGTTGGACTTCACGATCGCGCTGTTGACGCCGCGGGTGTATTGGGCATAAACCGAGTACACCCCGTCCGGTAGGTTCGTGGCGGGAGACACCGAGGCGAAGAGGGCGCTGCTCGTGGCAGTCGAGGGATTGAAGCTGAACGATTGCGTCGCGGAGTTGGAGAACATCGTCATCGACCAGGTGGAGCCAACCGATTCAGCCGAAGGCCCGGAGAGGTAGGTCATTACGACCTTAACCGATGAGATGGTGCCGGTTTCGCCCGAAATGGAGAAGACGACGGCCATGTTGTCGACCGCGGTCACGCCACTGCTGGGCGCGCTCAGTGTCATCGTCTGGCCAAAGCCCTTTTGGCCGATGGCCAAAAACAGGCCCAAGGCCAGCAGGCAGAACCAACCCGCGGTGAGCCGACTTGACGGCGTGATCCGGGCGGACAGGTGGGGCTCACGGCAAAAAGCGAAATGCGCCTCCTCGTCACCGATCCGGGGTTGTCGGGCGGGGACGCCGGCCGAGCGGTTGGAGAGGCGAACGGGTGGGTGAGGGCGACGGGAGGAACTCAGCATGTGGTGGAGGGAGCGAGACTTCCCCATCGTCACTGGAGTCTGGAACTATAGCTGTAACTTATGACGGGTTTTCCTGTGAAGATTAAGTATTTTTTAAACTGTTGATAATCTTATCAATTAACGAAAAATGCACTCCGCTTAAGGCGAGGGAAATCCTGACAGGTGAGAAGGTGGGCGATGACCTTCGGTCGCGGGCGCATCGTCACTCCGTTGGCCCGAGTCGTGATGAGAACGGGACCGCAACGGTCTCGATCAAACACGACGAGCCACGTCGCGTTTCATCGCGGCGTGGCTCGGGGAGCTGGGTTGGGTTGCGGGCGGTGGGCCGGGCGGATCAGGCGAGATCGAAGCGGTCGGCGTTCATCACCTTGTTCCAGGCGGCCACGAAGTCGTGGACGAACTTGGCCGACGCGTCGCTCGCGGCGTAGACTTCGGCGAGGGCGCGCAGCTGCGAGTTTGAGCCGAACACCAAGTCGACGCGCGTCGCGGTCCACTTCACGTCGCCGGTGGCGCGGTCGCGGAGCTCGAAGAGATCCTCGGTGGGCGAGGCCGGCTTCACGACGTTGGCCATGTCGAGCAGGTTGACGAAGAAGTCGGTGGTGAGCGTCTCGGGGCGGTGCGTGAAGACGCCGTGGGGCGACTTGCCGTGGTTGGCATTGAGGACGCGCAGGCCGCCGACGAGCACGGTCATTTCCGGCGCGGTCAGGCCCAGCAACTGGGCGCGGTCCACGAGGAGCTGTTCGGCGGGCAGGGTGTAGCGGGTCTTGAGGTAGTTGCGGAACCCGTCGGCGGTCGGCTCGAGCGCAGCGAAGGAGGCCACGTCGGTCTGAGCCGGGGAGGCATCCATCCGGCCGGGCGTGAAGGGAACCTCGACCGGGTGCCCGGCATTTCTGGCGGCCTGTTCGACGGCGGCGCAACCACCGAGGACGATCAGGTCGGCGAGGGAAACCTTTTTGCCGCCGGACGCGGCCGAGTTGAAGGCGTGCTGAATGCCTTCGAGGGCCGAGAGGACCTTGGCGAGGCGGGCCGGTTGGTTGGCCTCCCAGTCCTTCTGCGGGGCGAGGCGGATGCGCGCGCCGTTGGCACCGCCGCGCCTGTCGGAGCCGCGGAACGTGGAGGCCGAGGCCCAGGCCGTCGAGACGAGTTCCGGGATGGAAAGCCCCGCGCCGAGGATCTTGGTTTTGAGGGCGGCGATGTCGTGGGCGTCGATCAGCGGGTGACTCACCGCGGGGATCGGGTCCTGCCAGAGGAGATCTTCGGCCGGAACCTCCGTGCCGAGGTAGCGCACCTTGGGGCCCAGGTCGCGGTGGGTGAGCTTGAACCAGGCGCGCGCAAAGGCGTCGGCGAAGTGATCCGGGTGCGCGAGGAAGTGGCGGGAGATTTTCTCGTAGGCGGGATCGACGCGCAGCGCGAGGTCGGTCGTGAGCATCGTCGGGCGCTGCTTTTTCGCCGGATCGTAGGCGTGGGGGACGGTGGCCTCCGCCTCCTTGGCGACCCACTGGTGCGCGCCGGCGGGGCTCTTTTCCAGCACCCATTCACAACGCAGCAGATTCTCGAAGAAGTTGTTGCTCCACTTCGTCGGCGTGGTGGTCCAGGTGACTTCGAGGCCGCTCGTGATCGTGTCCGCGCCTTTG
>JAPLTR010000332.1 GCA_026398065.1 Verrucomicrobiota bacterium
CATTGAGGGGTGAGGTGGCTTACAAGCCAACTGCTAGCGTTGCGGGGCTCTTGTGGGACGCGTGGAAAGACCTTGGGCACCACGACCGACTAGCCTTCATGGTTGAGCCTGCCAACCTGCGGGAGCCGTCGTGGGTACTCAGCTACATGCCAAAGGCGGACATTGAACCCGGCGTCCCGCACCCCGGCAGGGTTCAGAAACGCTGTCCCTCCGCTTTTGCGGGCCGTGGGTTGCGGGCGGCATACTGGGGTGTCATTGGTCGGAAAAACCCGCCTGAAACGTCTTCTATCCCATTCGCTGACGCGATTGACAGCATGGGGATTCAATTCGGCGGGAGTAAGGAGGCCGCAGCATGAAAGCAGAGCTACCTCTTCCGAGCGTTATCGTCCCTTTCGAGAATGCTCCGTCAACCTCCGGTTCCGAACAAGACCTACGCAACACGCTCAATGAAATCCGGCAGACCTTGCAGCAACTAGGCGAGAACTACCTCAAATTGAATATCTCCAGTCTTCCCATCACCGACGCGAAAGGTCTGGCTCACGTCCTCGGAAAGAGCGAGGGAACGATTCGACGCTGGACCGAAGAAAAGTTGATTCCCTGCTACAAAATTCCAACAGGAGAAAAGTTCACTTACCTCTACTCATTGAAGCGTGTCGAGCAAGAGCTAGACGAGCGGTACCTACACGAGGCCGAAGTCTGACGGCTTCAAGTTCCAGTACTCTTTGTAACTGTCGGCGGGTTGCAGGATGCCTCGATAGTGCGTGATGAATACCGCTACGCTGTTGCCCATTTCGTGAACCGTCTGGTTTTTGTCGAAGTTGCACGCGTAGTAAAAATTGGTCCCGAAACAGTGACGGAACACGTCCTCACGTTCTTTGAGCTTCGCTACTGCTCCCTTGAGAAAGGTTCTATCCTCGGGCGTGTGTAACATCTTTGGCTTTCGACGTAACTTTAGAATCCTGTTGCCGTCGGTTTCTCCAAGAAAGGCTCTGGCCCTAAACCGAGAAAACGCTTTCCGCCCTGCCTTTGACTGGTCGTCGTAGGAGAGGGGCAGCTTGTTGTCGTGAAGATAACGCAGCCAAAGGTAAGCGTTGTCTTTTATCGCGATGTTTCGCCGGTCCCCTATCTTCCCGAGGCCATGGTCGATTATGACCATCCGGTCGTCGAGTTTGAGATGCGTTGACCAGAAATCAGCGAGTTTGGTCATGTCCAAAATTTCGCTTGGCCGCATACCTAGGAAGAATCCAGCAACGACAAACCCTAGCACCCCCGCTTCCTGACTCCTCACCGCAAGTTGGAGGGCAAATTTCACTTCCTCAATTTGCAGGATTCTAGGCGTTTTACGTGCCGAATTCCTGCCTCTCAACGTTCGCGGGGTCGTACCCCTCCCATAATGAACACCCACCTCATGCATCGGATTGAGGTTAAGCAATCGGTGCGGGTCTTTCGGATTGGAAGCATCGTTGAAAAAATTCGCCAAATCTCCTGCATAGTTTAACCCGGTGCGGGCCGTGCTTCCGCGAGAATCGAGGTACGCGATGATTTCTTTTGCCGTCACGTCTCCAATTTTAATTTCGGGCCGTCCCTGCCCCTTGAAGTAGGAAACGAAATTATTGAGCCGCTGTTTGAGCGTCCTAACTGTCGCGAAACTTCGTGACCCTTTATTTGCCGCTGTCTCCTTGTGACCGAGGAAGATTTTCACGCAGGTAGCGAGTTGCGGACTATCGACGGCAAGCTTTAGGTTTTGCCGATACTGGTTCACGGCCTCGACCAGACTTTTGTCGCGGTAAGGGATTTGGTCGAATATGGCGAATGCCGCCTTAGCCTGATTCAACTTGTCCCGTGAAAGCTTGGTCTGCCGTCGTTCCAAGTGCGTCTCCTTTTTCTCCTGTCTGAGTTCTCCTGAACGAGCGGCTTTGAATGCGTTCGCTGCGTCCTTTTGCTCCGAGTGGCTTCCAGCCCTACCTTGAGCTTTCAATTCCTTCAAAAACGTTTTGCGGGCCTTCCTGTGGCGTCCCGTCTCTGCATCTGTCTCAAGATACTCGACCGCCCATTGGTCTCGGTCTTCCCAGAAAAAAACTGATGGCTCCCAGAAACCCGGTATCCTGCGTTTTGTACCCATATGGCCACATAGTCACACTGACACACGCTGACAGGTCAATGTAAGTCGCTGAAAACCAATGATGGAGGATTTGTTTTCAACTCCCGCCACCTCCACCACTCAAAATGAGCGCAGTTCTCGCTTTCCCATCAGGTTCCCACCCGAATCCGATTGGCGGGGACTGCGCTTTTTGCTGCCAGCGCTACCTCTTCGCGCAACACTCTCCGTCCGCCCAGCTCACTGGCACTATGGCTCGAACTTCCCCGTCAGCCGGCCGAGAAACTTGATCGCATACAAATAGGCGCGCTCGCGGACGATCGAGGGGTCGCCGGCGGCGCCCTGGACGCCGAGATCGGAGATGGTGTCGATCATCTCACCGTCCTCGGGGTGAAGGATCACCCAGGTGAGGAGCTTGATCAGTTTCTCCTTCGGGTACTTGTCGGTCAGGTGCTGCAGCACCACGCGCGGCAGATAGCGCTCCACCGGCATCTGGATCGCGTCCGGCACCGCCGCCACGCACAGGAGGTAGCGCACGTTCTGCACATCGTCGGCCGTCTTGCCCTGCGGCCAGTCGCGCAGTCCTTCGCGCACGTTGTCCACCTGCGCCTTCGTGTCGTCCTCCGGCTGGTCGTCCTCCGGTGCCATCGGCGACACCACTCCGCCGTCGGGCGGCACGCGAAAATCAATCAGCGCGATCTCCTTGTCGGTCATTTTTTCCCATGGTTGCGGAGGCGGCGGGGGGGGCGGGAGCGGTGCGGGCGCAACGGGTTGCGGCGGGGCCGGCACGGCTTCGGGTGCATCGGCCGGGACCGCGATCCGGCCGCGCCACTCGGCGATCCCCCCCACCGCCGCCCACGCGAGCAGCACGGGGATGACCCAGGCCTTGCCCGTGCGCGCGGCGAAACGCTGCTGAGCGTCCCACCGGAAAAGCTTCGCGCCCGCCACGCAGCCCGCCGCACCGATCAGCCCGAGCGCGAGCAAACTGAAGCGCGATGCGCCCAGCCCTCCGCCGGTGACGCTGGCCTGCAGCGCCTCGACCGCGTAGCGCCCGGGGAAAAACGCCGATACGTGCTGCGCCCACAGCGGCAGGCTCGCGAGCTGCACCGCCACGCCGCCGATGATCAGCATCGGCAGAAAGATGCACTGCCCCAGCGCCTGCACCGCCGGCACGGTGTCCGCCATCATCGCGATCACCAACCCGAGGCCGATGAAAGCAAACGACACCGCCGTAAACGCGATGAACAGTCCCAGCGGATGCGCCGGCAGCGTCATCCCGACCGCGAGCGCGACGCCGAGCTGCAGCAGCCCCGCCGACAGCACGATCACATAGCGCGCGACGATGGTGCTCAGCACGACGCTCCACGTCGGCACCGGCACGAGCCGGTAGCGCCGCCACACGCCACGCTCGCGTTCGCTTACCATCGTCGACGGCAGGCCGAAACACGCGCCACCGAGCACACTCACCGTGAGCAATTCGCCCATGTGGCGCAGCAGCGGCACCTTGTCGTAGCGGTAGAGCACCCAGAACGCCGCGAGGAAAATCAGCGGAAACAGATAGCCGTAGAGCAGCGCCATCTTGTTCCGGAAATGCAGTCGGAGCGAGTTCGCAAGGTGCGCAGTAAAGCCGTTCATGCGCGCCCCTCCCCGGGCGCCGTCGCGGCGCCCTCATCGCGTCCGGTCAACCCGACGAAGACATCCTCCAGCGAGGCCTTCCGCACCTGCAGTTCGACCAGCTCCACGCGTTCCTGTGCGATCAACGCCGCGAGGGCCGCCAGCGTTTCCGTCGGCCGCTCCGTCCGGAAGCGCAGCGCCCCACCGCTCTCCTCAACGTCGTGCACACCCGGCAAACGGGCCAGGCGCTCGCGGGCAAGTGCCGGCAACGTCACCAGCGTCACCGTCTGCACGGCGCTCGACTGGGCGATCAGCTCGTGCGGCGCACCCGTCGCGATTACCCGACCGTGGTCGATGATGGCGATCCGGTCGCAGAGCTGCTCGGCCTCCTCCAGATAGTGCGTCGTCAGCAACACCGTGTGCCCGTCCTGTTTCATCCGGAGGATCTCCGTATGCAGCTCGCGTCGCGCCTGTGGGTCGAGCCCCGTAGTCGGCTCGTCGAGCAGAACGAGCTCAGGTTTGTTCACGAAAGCCAGGGCCAGCGCGAGCCGCTGCCGCTGTCCGCCCGACAGGGTGTCGAAACGCGCATCGGCTTTTTCCGTCAGCGCGAAACGTTCGAGCAGGGGTTCGGGCTCGGTGCGCTCGCGGTAAAAGGAGCCGTACAATTTCAACGCCTCGCGCGGGGTGATCTTGTCCTGTAGCGCCGTGCTCTGCAGCGCGACACCAATCTTCTGTTTCACCTCGCGCGGCTGCCGGCGGGCGTCGAGCCCACAGACTTCGAGCGTGCCCTCGTCCGCCTCACGCAGACCCACCAAGCATTCGAGCGTGGTGGTCTTGCCCGCGCCATTGGGGCCAAGGAGGCCGAAAATCTCGCCCGCCCCGATCTCGAAGCTCACCCCGCGCACTGCCTCGACACCGCCGTAGCGTTTCGAGAGGTCACGGACGATGACTTTGGCAGGCATGGCCCGGCGAGAGAACGGACTATACCCGGCGGGAACAAGCCGTTTCAACGCGCGACCCCTTTCTGACTGCGCATCGCCAAAACACGCCCCAAACCCATACCCCTGCGCTCCTCCCCCCCTTTGCCCACGGTTACCCTTCTCCCGTCGTACGCTGGCACGGACTCTGCGTAAAGCTGGTCCGTGGTCGGCCCTCTTCGCGACGCCGTCTCTTATGGGGTGCCCTTTTCCGTGCGCTCGGACGGGCAAGTCCTTCCTTGCTCCCCAAACCGGGATTGAAACCCCGCGCACCTTCGCCAGCGTTCATGCGTCTTCCTCCCCTACCCATGAACCTCCGCCCCCTCGTCACCCTGCTCGCCTTTTCGTTGTGCGCCGTTGCCGGCCGTGCGGCCGACAATGAACTCACCGCCGCCGAGAAATCCGCCGGCTGGACTCTCCTCTTCGATGGCAAGACCACCAACGGCTGGCGCGGCTACGGCAACAAGCCGATCGCCGGCTGGGACATCGTGGACGGCACCCTCCATGCCATCGCCAAGGTGAAGGGCGTCGAGCTCATCACCGAGAAGAAGTACGATAACTTCGAGTTCACCTGGGAGTGGAAGCTCCCGCCTGCTGGCAACAACGGCGTGAAGTACTTCGTCACCGAAGCCCGCCCGGGCGCCCCCGGCCACGAGTATCAGATGCTCGACGACAAGGCTCACCCCGACTCCAAGGCCGGCCCGATCCGGCAGACCGCCGCCTTCTACTACGTGCTCCCGCCCGCGGCCGACAAGCCCTACCGTGAGCCCGGCAACTGGAACCAATCGAAGATCGTCGTCCGTGGCAAAACCGTCGAGCACTGGCTCAACGGTAAAAACGTCCTCACCTACGAGGCCGGCAGCGCGGCCGTGAAGGCCGGGGTCGCCGCCAGCAAATTCGCCAAGGCGGAAGGCTTCGGCGAGAAGATCGTGGGCCACATCATGCTCACGTACCACCAGGACGACTGCTGGTATCGCAATATCAAGATT
>JAPLTR010000582.1 GCA_026398065.1 Verrucomicrobiota bacterium
CGCGGCCGCGGCCCCCCTCTATGCGGACACGTTGGTCACCGCGGGCTTTGGTTTTTCGGTGCCGACCCGTACCGAAAGCTGGCCCGGCCTGCGCATCACCAACATTGGAGTCGACTCCCTCGCCGTTCACCTCGACGAGACTGGCCTGAGAGCGGTCAAGTATTCGATCATCGGACCGACGGCGGACCAGCCCGGCCCGCCGAGCCCGGCCGGCCCCGTGCGGTTTGAGTCGTCGTACGCGACGGTCTTGGATCGCAGCATCGATCCCGGCCCCGCGCGGTATCCCACCGCGCCGCAGGTTTCCAATTTCACCGCCCTGCAGGCTGTGACCGGCACCACCGCCACCGTCACGTGGGCGCGCCCGGCGGACGCCGCCGAGGGCGATTCCGTCATCGCGACCCTCCTGACCGAGGGGCGGGAGCCGGTTTATTCCGCCGTCGTGACCAACGCCGAAGGGGTCGCCGACAGCAATGTCACGAGCGCCACGGTACCGATCGTGCCCGGAAGACCGGGCTTCGTTGTGATCACCATCGTCCGCCCCACGGCCTCGATGGAAGCCGGGACGGTCAAAATCTCGGCCTCCTACCGGACCAGCACCACCGTTCCTTTGCGCTCCACCGCCCTCGCCGACCGGACGCCGCCGCAGATCGTCTCCCGGGCTCCGGCGCTAGATGCGGTGGGCGTCGCTCTCACCGACGTCATCGAGCTCACCTTTGACGAGCCCATGCGGGCGCGCGGAACCCTGCGCGGCGCCGATTTCGGCCGCCCGCGCCTGCTGTGGAGCGAAGATCGCCGCTCCGTTCGGATCGTCTATCCCGATCCGCTGCCGCCCGGCCCGCTGACCCTGACGTTCAGCACCTCTTTGCTGGACCAGCCCTTTGCGGACATCGCGGGCAATACCATCGCCGATGGGACCGTGGCCGCGCGGTTCTTCGCGGGCAATCTGCCCGTCATCACCACCCAGCCAACGGGGGGCACCAGACTTGCGGCGGGAGCCTCCCTGACCTTGCGGGCGACGGCGCTCTGGCCCCCGGGAGGGCTCACATACCAATGGCTCAAGGACGGCACTGCGGTGCCGGGTGCGACCGCCTCCACCCTGCCCCTCACCGGCATTCAGGCGGCCCAGCAGGGCGTCTACGAACTGCGTATTTCCAACGGGCTGGGCACCGTGACCAGCATCCCCACTCTGGTCGTCCTGAATACCGCCGCCTCTCTCCCCTACGGCGAAATCAGACCCTCGTCCGAGGCGGAGTACCCCTACGGCGAACGCGCCCTCACCCCCGGACTCCCCCTGGTCCTGACCCTGAGCATCGAGGGCAACGCCCGGCCCGCGCTCCTGTGGCGCAAGGACGGACAGCCCATCCCCGGTGCCACCACCGCGACGCTCAACTTCGCCAGCCTGCGCGAGTCGGACACCGGCGCCTACGACGTGCTCCTCACCAATGCCTCCGGCACGGCTGCGACGGCCAGCTACCCGCTCGTCGTCCGCGCCGGCCGGCCACTCCCCGTCTTTCGCTACAGCAGCCAGCAGCAGGAGCCCCTCGCTGGTGCTGCTGCCACCTTCGTCCCCGACCTGAGTTCGGGCAAAGGCTTTGTCCGCGGCTGGCAATCGAACGGCCAGTGGCTCGCCGTGGACCCGAGCCGCCCGGAAAGCTGGCTGGAGTTTCCGAGAGTCTCGCCCCAGAACGACGGCGTCTATCGCTACGTCGTCAGCAACGGGATCGAGACCGCGATCGTGATGGAGGTCACCCTGAAAACGCGCATCTACACCGACGCGCCGTTCATCACCGGTCAGCCCGCGGACACTTGGTTCACCGAAATTTCGGGTGCCTTCACCGGCCCCCTGGTCACCGGCACCCTCCCCCTGTCCTACCAATGGCGGAAGAACGGGGTCGATCTCCCGGGTGTCACCGGGATCAATGTCGTTTTCGCCCCCAACCAGCCGGCTCAGGCCGGTGCCTACACCTGCGTCATTCGCAACGCCTACGGTTCGGTCGAGACCCGCCCTGCCCAGGTGAAATTCCGGCCCGGGCTGACGGCCCCGGAAAAGCCCCTGATCGTCGACACAGCGCCCTTTGTGGTCGTGGCCGGGATGGCGCTGACGCTGGATTCCCGCTCCAGCGACCCCTCTTCCCCGTCATACGTCACCGCCTATCAATGGCGGCGCAACGGCGTTCCGTTGAACGGCGCCGTCCTACGGGCCCTGACGCTGCAAAATATGCAGGCCGCCCAATCCGGAAACTACACCGTGGTCTACTCCAACGCCTATGGTGCCACCGAGAGCGATCCACTGGAAGTCCGCGTGCTCGATGGCACCCTGCCGCCGTACCTCAAACAGGCGAAACTCCCCGTGACGGCGCGGCTCTGCACCGATGTGGAGTTTTTCTCTCCCTTCCTCGCCGGCGGCACGCTCCGCTACCGCTGGTTCCTCGACGGCCGCGAGATGCCCGCCCTCGAGGTGATCAGTCCCGGGCATTTCCGTCTCGCCAACGTCCAGGCCTACCATGCTGGCACCTGGTCGATCGAGGTGTCCAACGACGCCGGCGCCCGGACCGCGCCGGTCGCAGACCTCAAGATCGATCCGGCGTCGGGCTCCAGCGCGCACCTGGTCAACGTGTCGACGCGCGCCACGGCCGGCCAGGGCGACGCCACCCTGATCACCGGGTTCAATCTTAACGGCGCCTCACCCAAGCGCATCCTCGTACGGGCGGTCGGACCGCAACTCGGCCGGTTCGGCATCGCCCACCCGGCAACAAACCCGCGCCTGACGGTCTACCGCGGCAACACCGCTGTGGTCACCAACGACGAGTGGTTTCGCGGCGGCGACACCCCGGCACTCGTGATGGCCCAGAGCATCGTCGGGGCGTTTTCCCTCGATTTTACCGGAAGCGAGGCCGCCGTGATCACCACGCTCGACCCCGGCACCTACACGCTGCAATATGCCAGCGACAGCACCGAGACCAACGCCATCGGCCTGCTCGAGGCCTACGACCTCGATCCTGGCTATCCGTCGGCCCGGATCACAAATATTTCGAGCCGGCTGTTTGTCGGCACCGGCGATCAGGCGGCCATCCCCGGCATCACGGTCGGCGGCACTGGAACCAAGACCTACCTGGTTCGCGCCATCGGGCCGGGTCTGACCAAGTTCGGCGTGGCGGGCGTGCTCGGGGACCCGAAGATCACGCTGAGCGGCGGCACCGCTTCCTTCTCCAACGACGATTGGGAGTCCGCTCCCAACCGCATTGCCCTCGCGCAGACCGCCGCGCGCGTCGGCGCCTTCGTGCTCGAGCCCGGATCCAAAGACGCCGCCCTGCTCGTCGATCTCAAGGCGGGATCCTACTCCGCCGTCGTTTCCGGGAGCGGCAGTTCCACCGGCGTCGTGCTGGTGGAGGTCTACGAGGTCCCGTAGACGCCCTCCCCAACCGGAGCCGAGCAAGTGCCTTTCGAACCGACCGGAACGACGCGAAGCCGGAAAGGGGCCCACAAGACCAAAAGAGGAGATGCGTCCTAAATTCGGGCAACTCTCCGACAGGATCAATGCCGGCGCAACGGCTGGCGGGTGAGCCGGTCGGGGTGGCCGGGATCGACGCCGTCGGCGCTCATCAGCCGCCGCCGGACCTTCACTCCCGGCCATTGGGAGATCATTCCAAAGGCCCCCAAGACCGACGAGGTCATCTTCCACCACGGCGACATGCTGGAGCAAAAGGTGACGTTCGCCGGCAAGCGGACCGCGGACTATGTGGGCCGGGTCATCACGTTTCGGATCACTGTCGAAAACGGCGTCTATCCCCAAACCGCCATCGGCCATCAGTTCAACGAGGTCTGGATCCGGGCGAACGACGCGTAGGCGGCGGGGAAATTGAAAAGGCGGGCAAGCGGGACAGGCCTCAAGGGTCGGTTGCGCAAATCAAAAAGCCTCGGAGAGGCAAGCGGGAGCCTGCTTGCAGGCGATGTTGCAACCCCCGGCGGATTCCTATTTTCGGCGGGGCTCGACCCGAATTTGGAGTGCGGCGACCTGGCGCCGCTTTCTTCGGCGCGACCTGACGCGCCGATGCTTCTGCTGAGGTCGGAGAGCGGTCCACCGCGGATACCGCGCCAGGGTGCGGTGTCAAAAACGGCGCCGGGGCTCCGCACTCCAAAATTTCCGGCGCCTGTGCCCCGCCACGAACGCTCACTGCCCCGCGAGCGCCTGCATCTTCGCGTCCTTGACATTGGCCGGGGTCACCACGGCGAAATCCGTGTTCACGACGGCGGGCACCTTCTCGCCGGCCACGAGCGCCAGCGCTGTCTCCACGCCCCGCGCGCCCAACTCCCGCGGCTGCCATGCGATCCAGCCGTGCATCTTTCCCGCCGCGAGCGCGGCGGCGACTTCGGGGCTCAGATTGAAACCGAAGCCCACCAGCTTGACCGTGCCCGCGAGCTTTTTCTCCTCCAGCACCTTCAGCATCGCCAGCGTGCCGCCCGTGCCCGACGCAAAGACGGCCTTCGTCGCCGGGTAGCGCTCGAGCAGCAGCCGCGCCTTTTCGATTTCGGCGCCGGCTTCCGCGGAGGCGTAGATGTCCGCGTGCACGACGTTCTTCGGGCGCGCCGCGCGGAACTTGGCCATCGCCCCTTTTTCCCGCGCGAGCGTCGCGCTGTTCGTCTGCGAGTGATTCAGAAAACTCACCTCGTCCGCGTCGCCGACGAGCGTCGCGAGCAGGCTGCCCGCCGCCTCGCCCGCCAGCGTGTGGTCCGTGCCCACGAAGACCGGCGCCGACGCGCCCTCCAGCGGGGACTCCAGCACCACAATCTTGATGCCCTTGGCCGCCAGCGCGGCGACGGGCGCGGCCAGCGCGTCCTTGTTCGCCGGGGCGATCACGATCGCCGCGAAGCCCTGCGCCGCCATCGCGTTGAGCAGTTGCACCTGCACGGCGACGTCCGACTCGGTGAGCGGGGCCTTGACGACGACCTCCGCGCCGCCCTTGCGGCCCGCTTCGAGCGCGCCCTGTTCCATGCTGGCCCAGAACGGCGACCGACCTTTTAACAGCACGCCGACCTTCGGGCCGGCGGCGGGGAGCGAAACACACGACAGGGCGGCAAGCGCCAGCCCGAACAACGACCGGTGATGAATGCGCATGGGAGGGGTGGGGTTGAGCTCCCCTCATCGGCACGTCGGGCGGACGGGTTAATTCCGCGGCCCGTTTTCCCAATCCTTTCACAATCGCCCCGCCCGCGCGCGCTGCCGACCAATCCCGATCCCAGACAAAAGGACCACGGATGGACAAGGATAAACACGGGTGTAGAGAAGAACCCCAGCCGTACCGAAAAAAGGGGGGATGACAGTGAAAGGAGACATCCATCTCCTCGTTTCCGCGCGATTGGATCGCTGCCGAATCCGTGTCCATCCGTGTTCATCCGTGGTTCAACTATATCCTTTCTCGGAAGGTTTTCGCCCCGGACTGTCCAATTGCGGAACCGGAGTTCGTCTAGAATATAGAGGCCGGGCCATCCGCCCGCCCGAGAACCCTTCAAGGAGAAACCCATGACGAAATATCTGGTGACGATTCACCACCCCGACGACTACAACCCGGCGGTCGCCGAAGACGCCGCGATGGACCGCGCCATCGACGAGCTCAACGAGGAGATGGTGGCGGCGGGGATCAGGGTGTTCGTGGGCGGCCTGCACCCCGCCCGCTCCGCAAAATCGCTCCGCGCGCAGCCCGGCGGCAAGGTGCTCGTCACCGACGGCCCATATCTGGAGACCAAGGAGCACATCGGCGGTTTCTGGGTGCTGGAGGCCACGTCGATGGACGAGGCGCTCGCCTGGGGCCGCAAAGCCGTGGTCGCCTGCCGGGCACCCGTCGAGGTGCGCGCGTTCCACTGAGGCGGGGAAGGCTCTCCGGTGCGCCTTCCAGCCGAGGAGCCCAGCGCCGCGAGCCGATTCTGGCCTGCGGCGGCCCGGCACCGCTTTCCTCGTCGCGACCCGGCGCGCCGTCCCCCTCCCCCCCCGGGGCAAATCGAAAACCAAATCGCCCGAAACGTCGCGCCTGGTCGCCGCAGTCCAAATCTTTCCTCGTTCACCTCCCATCGGCCGGGTCCGACGAGCCAACCGACCTCCGAACGTTGACCGCCTCCCCGGGCTCCGTTTCGCTTGGGGTGCCATGCTCACCCTGCTCGCCGAAAACCTCTGGGACCTCAACGCCCCGATGAACGTGCTCGGCATGGCCCTCGGCCATCGCCTGACCGTCGCGCGCCTCCCCGACGGCTCGCTCTGGCTCCACTCGCCCGTCGCGCACACGCCCGCGCTCGCCGCCGCCCTCGCCGCGCTCGGCCCCGTCGGCCACATCGTCGCGCCGAACTGCATGCACGACACCTACCTCGAAGGCTGGTTCGCCGCGTATCCAAAAGCCCGATTCCACGGCGCCCCCGATTTCGGCCGCCACCGCCCCGACCTGAAGTTCACCGACCCGCTCGGCGCCCAGCCCGCTCCCGCCTGGGCCGCCGTGTTTGACCAGCACGTCATGCGCGGCATGCCCCGCCTCAACGA
>JAPLTR010000691.1 GCA_026398065.1 Verrucomicrobiota bacterium
GGGGATGGCGGTGATCCGGGCGCGGTTTTCCTGGAAGGCGTCGCGGATGCCGGGCGTGAGCATGGTGCCGCAGGGGGCGGCGCGCACGAGTTCGGCGAGCTTCTGCTGGAACTCGTAGGTGGCGGGGCCGCGCGTCACGAAGACGAGGCCGGGCTTGGTGCAAAACTGGCCGACGCCCAGCGTGAACGACGCGAGCAGGCCCTGCGCGATCGCGGCGCCGCGCTCCTGTTGCGCGCCCGGCAAGATGAAGAGCGGGTTGAGGCTGCTCATCTCGGCGAAGACCGGGATGGGGTGCCGGCGCGTGGCGGCCGCGTCGAACAGCGCGCGGCCCGCGGTGTGCGAGCCCGTGAAACCGACGGCGGCCGCCGCGGGATGTTTCACCATCGCGACGCCGATGGTCGCGCCGCCACCGTGCAACATCGAGAAGACGCCGGGCGGCAGGCCGCAGGCGGCGACGGCGCGGTTGATCGCGCCGGCGACGAGTTCGGAGGTGCCGGGGTGCGCGCGGTGCGCCTTGACGACGACGGTGCAGCCTGCGGCGAGGGCCGAGGCGGTGTCGCCGCCGGCGACGGAGAAGGCCAGGGGGAAGTTCGACGAACCGAAGACCACGACGGGGCCGAGGGCCACGAGCATGCGCCGGAGGTCGGCGCGCGGGATGGGCTGGCGGTCGGGCAGGGCGGGATCGATGCGCGCGTCGACCCACGAGCCGTCGCGCACGACCTGCGCGAAGAGCCGGAGTTGGCCGCAGGTGCGGCCGCGTTCGCCATTGAGGCGGGCGACCGGCAGGCCGGTCTCGGCGTGCGCGCGATAGATGAGCGAGTCGCCCAGGGTCTCGATCTCGCCGGCGATGGCCTCGAGGAACTTTGCGCGTTCCTCGCCGGTGCGCAGGCGGTAGTCGGCAAAGGCCGCCGCGGCGGCCTCGAGGGCCGTGGCGACATCGTCGCCCGTCGCCTCGTGGAAGGCGGGCTCCATCACGGCGCTGGTCGAGGGATTGAGGGCGTGAAACGTCGTTCCGCCGGATTGGCCGGGCACGCCGGCGAGGTAGCTGAAGCCGTGGAGGGCCATGGTTGTTGGACTATATATACTAGAGAACAGAGTTAACGAGCGTGCCGACGGGGGCGAGCGTGATGCGGATCTCGTCGTCGCGCTGGAGCGTAAAGGCGTCGGGCGGCACGACGCCGGTGCCGGTCATGAGATAGGCGCCGTGGGGGAAGCTGTTCTCGCGGTACAGCCACGCCGCGAGCGAGGGGAGCGGGCGCTTGATCTGCCCCACGGTGGTCTCGCCGGAAAAGACCGTCGCGCCCGCGCGGCGGATTTCGATCGCGATCACGGCGTCGGGGCCCGGGAGATTTTCGGTGACGACGAGGCACGGGCCGAGGGCGGCGCTGCGGTCGTAGACCTTGGCCTGCGGAAGATAGAGGGGGTTTTCGCCCTCGATGTCGCGCGAGCTCATGTCATTGCCGAGCGTATAGCCGAAGATTTTCCCCGCGGCGTTGATCGCGAGCGTGAGCTCGGGCTCGGGGACATTCCACTTGGAGTCCCCGCGGATGCGCACACCGGTTCCCGGCGCGGCAACGCGGTGCGGCGTCGCCTTGAAAAAAATCTCGGGGCGGTCGGCCTCGTAGACCTTGTCGTAAAACGTGCCGCCGCCGGAGTCCTTGGACTCGGCCATGCGCGCGGTGCGGCTGCGATAGTAGGTGACGCCCGCGGCCCACACCTCCTGGCTTTGCAGCGGGGCGAGCAGGGCGTCCGGGGTGTCGCACGGCCGGGCCTCGGCGAGGGCGACCTGAAGGACGGACAGCGGATCGGCCGAGGCGAACAGCGCGTCGAGCGTGAGCGCGTGCGGCACGGGGAAATGCGCGCCGTCGCGTTCGACGACGAGCCCGGTCGGGGTGGTAAAAAGGCGTAACATTTTCGGGAGGGGTAAAAGAAAGTAGCGGAATTGACCGGCTGGGGTGTCTTCAGGGTCAATGGGTAAAATCGCCTCAGAGCGGACGGACCAGCAGCTCCTCCACGACCGCCCGGGGCGGCAGGGAGACGGCGAGCCACACGCACGCGGCGACGTCCTCCGGGCGCATCATTTTCGCGCGGGCCTCGGGCGAGGGCGGGACGGGGCGCTTGTTGAGGATGTCGGTGTCGATGTCGCCCGGAAAGATCGAGCAGGCGCGCAGGCCGTGGGGGCGCTCCTCGGCGTTGAGCGACTGGGCCAGGCCGGTGAGGCCGAACTTCGAGGCGACGTAGGCGACCCCGGCCTTGGGGCTGGCCTTGAGGCCGGCCTCCGAGTTGATGAAGACGAAAGTCCCGCTGCGCCGCGCCCGCATGGCGGGCAGCAGCGCCTGCACGCAGTGAAACGGCCCGTGGAGATTGGCCGCCATCAGCTCGTGGTAGGCGGCAAGCGGCAGCTCGGACCAGCTGCGGCGCGGGGTGTTGGTGCCCGCGGCGTTGATGAACGCGTCGACCCGGCCGAAGCGCGCGGTCACGGCGGCGCACATTTTTTCGACGGCGGACACCTCTCCGATGTCGCAGGCGAAGGCGGCGAGCCGCCGGCGCGCGGCGGCTGGCACGAGGGCGATCGTGGCGGCGAGCGCCTCGGCGCGACGGCCGACGAGGGCGACCTGCCAGCCTTCGGCCGCGAGCTTTTGGACGACGGCGCGGCCGACGCCGCTGCCGGCGCCGGTGACGAGGGCGACCGGGGAGGAGGAGGGGAGGGGCTTCTTCTTCATGCTGAGGAACAGGGGGAACGCGATCGGGAGCCGAAGGGGAACCCGTGGAGTCATGTGCCCCGGCGCGGCGCTGGCGAGAAACAATGCGCGAGGGCGATTATGTCGCACAAACTGGAACTTTTTGCCGGACTTCCCGTCGTTTCTAGGGTTTTTATGGGTTTCTGGTCCTTTGGCACCCGCCGATTGCTTCGCTTGGATGTCAGTAACAAGGCTTGCGCCTGGACGTAAAGTTGTGTCTCCATCAGGCAATAGTCCGGGAATGTTTTTACCCCTTCACCTAATTTGTAACGCGTAATGATCAACGAAATCGAATACTCAAAAGTCATGAAGATTAACCCGTCCGTTGCTGAAAGAGGATCCCCCAGTAAATGGGCGCGAATGACGCGCCACGCGGTCGCCTGCGGCGCGGCGATGTTGCTCGGGCTCGGCGCGGCGGTCGCGCAGAGCATCGCTGTCAGCACTGTCGCTGGTAGCTACCCATCCATTTCGTCAGGCAGCGCCGAAGGCGTGGGCACCGCGGCGCGTTTCAGCAATCCTCAGGGCATTGCAGTCGATTCCACCCATGGAATCGTCTACATCGCGGACGCGGCCAACCACAAGATCCGCATGTATGTCATCTCGACGGGTCAGGTGTCGACCATCGCCGGCACCGGCACGTCAGGCAGTGTTGACAACCCGACCGGCACACTTGCGTCGTTCAACACCCCCCAGGGCGTGGCGTTGGATAGCACGGGAGCAAATCTTTACGTGGCCGACACCTTTAACCAGGTGATCCGCAAGATCGTCCTCACTGCACCCTTCGCGGTTACGACCATCGCGGGCACAGTTTCCAGCGCCGGTGCCGTGGACAACGCGGCCGGACTTTCGGCAAAGTTCCAATCGCCGCGGGGCCTCGTCGTGGACGGTACCAATCTGTATGTGGCCGACACCGGAAACAACTCGATCCGGTTGGTGGCCACGGGCACCGTTGGCAATCCGGTCTCCACGTTTGCCGGCGATCCGGCTGGCAGTGCGGGCGTCGTCGACGGCGTAGTCGGCACCGCGGCGCGTTTTAACCAGCCTTTTGCGATCACTTCCGATGGCGCCAACCTCTATGTGGCGGACACAAACAACCACGCTGTCCGGAAAATCGTGCTCACGGGAGGGGTTGTTGGTACCGTCAACACGCTCGCTGGTTCAATTGGGACGAGTGGCAGCACTGACTCGATCGGCACGAGCGCGAGCTTCAAAAATCCCACCGGCGTAACGGTCAAGTCCGGTACGGTTTACGTTTCGGACACGCTCAACAACACGATCCGCCAGATCCTCGTTTCTTCGGGTGCGGTCAGCACGTTGGCCGGCACGGCCGGTCAGAGCGGCTTGTTTGACGGCCTCAGCACCGCGGCACGTTTCCAGGGGCCGGCCGGCATCGGCGTCGACGGCACGGGCAATCTCTATATCGCTGACACCAGCAATCAGACGATTCGCCGCGGCGGTGCCGCCACCATTCCGACCGTTTCGACCCCGACCACTGCTCCAGTTGCGGTCGGAGTGAACGCGACCTTCACCGTTACCGTCGGCGGCAATCCGACCCCCACCATCCAATGGCAGCGCCAGCTCGCCTCGGGTGGCTCTTTCTCCAACCTGTCGAACGACGCCACTTACAGCGGGGTGTTTACCACGACTCTCACGGTGACGAATCCGCAGGCTTCGATGAATGGCGACAAATTCCTGGCGATCGTGACCAACGGAGTCTCGCCGACGCCCAGTGTCACCTCTTCCTCTGCGACGCTCGTGGTGCAACAGGCACCGACCATCACGAGTGCCAACTCGGTTAGTTTCCCGGTGGGGTCGCAAGGCACCTTCCAGTTTGTGGCGACCGGTTCGCCGGCACCGACGTTTTCGATCATCAGCGGCAACACCCCGGGATCTTTGAATACCACGACTGGCGTGTACACCTATACGCCGGTGAACAATTCGGGCTCGCCCTTCACCTTCGTGGTTCAGGCGAGCAACGGCGTGGGCACTCCGGCCACGCAAACATTCACGCTCACCATCCAAAATGGCGCGGTCATCACGACGCCGCCGGCCAACGCCGTCGTTTCGCCCGGTGGCTCCGCGAATTTCTCCGTGGCGGCGAGCGGCACGCCCGCGACCTTCACTTACCAGTGGTATCGTTCGGCGGGTGGCGTCAGCCCCTTCTTTGCGATGACGGATATCGGTGGCACTTACTCGGGATCCACCGGGCCGACTCTGACGGTCTTCAATGCGACCCAAGGTATGTCCGGCGACCAGTTCCAAGTGGTGGTCAGCAACGGCATGCCAATACCACCATTTTCGCCCTGAATCAGCTCAATAACTTTACGGTTCAGGCCTCGGGTTCGCCCGCTCCGACTTTCAGCATCGTGGCCGGCAGCCAGCCCACCACATGGTCGCTCTCGCTGAATCCCACGACGGGTGTCCTGAGCGGCGTCCCGGTCAATGACACTGGATCGCCCTTTGCCTTCACGGTCCGCGCCAGCAATGGCATTGGAATCGTCGACCAGCTCTTTACGCTGAGTGTTACGCCCGCGGGTGCCTACCCGGCTTTCACCACCCAGCCGGTCAGCGTCTCGACTTCGATCGGCCAGCCGGTGACCTTCACCGTGGTCGCGACGGGCTCGCCGGTTCCCACGCTGCAATGGCAGCGCCAGCCCTCCTCCGGCGGCGGGTTTGTCAATATTCCCGAAGGCAACGGCTACAGCGGCACCACCACGGGTACGCTGACCATCGCCAACGCCACGACCGGCATGAATGGCGACCAGTATCAGTGTGTGGCGAGCAACGTCGTCAATTCCCAGGCGAACTCAGCTCCCAGTAACATCGCGACCCTCACCGTGAGCGTCGGCACGATCATCACCACGATCGCCGGTACCCCCGGACAGACCGGAACGCTTGATGG
>JAPLTR010000200.1 GCA_026398065.1 Verrucomicrobiota bacterium
CGGGCTTGTCCGGCGCATAGTCGAAATGCACGCCCCGGAAGCGAATGGTGCCGCCGCCGGGCAGGAGCGGCCGGGCCTCCGGCCCGTCGACCACCGCGGGCGCCACGTCCAACACCATGAACAGCCGCTCGGCCGCGGCGAGGCCCTCGGCGACCGAGGCGTTCAGGTTGGCGAGGCTTTTGAGCGGCGCATAGGCCAAGAGCATGGCGGTGACGAAGGAGGCGAAGGCGCCGAGCGTCATCTCGCCGTCCATCGCCCGCATGCCGCCATAGACGATGGCGAGCGCGACGGCGATGCCGCCCAGCGCCTCCATGGCCGGCGAGGAGAGCGCCTGCGCCCGCAACAGCCGCATCAGGCGCTGGCGCCGGCGGTTGATCAGGTCGCGGGCGCGGCCCGTTTCATAGTCCTCGCGGCCATAGGCCTTGACCAGGCGGATGGCGGCGAAGGTTTCCGACAACAGTGCCGAGAGCCGCCCGGTCTCCTCCTGCATCAAGGCCGAGCGGCGGCGGACGCGGCGGCTCATCCGCCGGATGCCGACCGCCATGGCCGGCAGCACCAGGAGCGCCACGATGGAGAGCCGCCAGTCCTGGTGGATCATCACGCCCACCAGGAAGACGAAGGTGAGCCCGTCCTTCAGCACGGCGACGACGCCGCGGCCGACGGCGTCGCGTAAGAGCGTGGCATCGACCAGGAAGGAGGAGACGAGCTTGCCCGTATGCACCCGGGCGAGCCAGCCGACATCCGCCCCCATCAGGTGGCGGAAGAGGCGCGTCTGCAGATCGGCCACGATGCGCTGACCGGCCTGGTGCATGGCCATTGTCTGGGCATAGCCGGCGATCCCCTTCACCACGGAGAGGCCGACGATCACCGCCGGTACCAGCCAGAGCATGCGCGGATCGCGCTGCACGAAGATGAGGTCGAGCGCGGGTTCCATCAGCCAGGCATTGGCCGCGGTGGCGCCGGCGACGAGCAGCATGAGCAGGCCCGCGAGCGCGAGCCGCCCGGCATGCGGCCTGACATGCTCGGCCAGGAGCCGCCGGATCAGCGATGCGGCATGGGCTTCGGACTTCGCCTGCACGGAACTCGAATCACCTAAGTTGCTGTGCCGTTCCTTAGCACGCCGCCGCGAGTCGCGTCCCGGCGGGGGCGCGGACAATTCCAGCCGCGTGGACCGTGCGGACAAATCTGGCCGCCGCCGCCGAAGCCCCTCCCCGCCGCGCGCCTTTGGCCCGACCCGGTCGCCAGCTTTTAGCCCTCCCCCGTGCGAAGCATGGGGGAGGGTTGGGTGGGGGCGGCCGCCCGCGCTAGCGCCGGACACGTGGGCGATCGGAACATTTGTCCGCGGACAATTCTGGCCGCGCCGCTGAAACCCTCCTCCATCGAGGAGCGCGAGGGCTGCCGTGGGGCCGCCACCGTCGCCCACCGGCCCGCTTGACCCTGTGAACATTTGCCCCACGGACAAATCTGGCCGCGCCGCTGAATCCCTCCCCCGTCGAAGATGGGGGAGGGTTTGGGTGGGGGCAGCCGCCCGCACATCACCAGCCCCCGAAGAGCGAGCGAGCACCCCAGCGGACAAATCTGGCCGCGTGAAGCAGAGGACACTGGGTCCACCCCGAGCGCCAAGACGCCGACATGCAAATTTGCACGGCCAAAAGAGCGGAACACGTCCGAACTCGATCTAACCCATTGAGAGTTAATCAGAAACGAGCATCCCACGGGCTCCAACACCCCTGCCAATTCCAGCCAATTCGCGCCAATTCGAGCCAGCTTTAGCCAGTCCGCTACCAACTCCAGCCAGTTCGGAGCCAGTTTTCGCCAGTTCCTGCCAACACTTTCCGCTTACGTAAAGCAGCGGCGGCGAACATCGCCAGCCATTGCCCTCCGGAACCCGGTGACATGAGCATTGAGAGATTCACGATGCACAACGGCAATGCCGCCCTCACGAGCAGCAACCCCAGAAGTCTACAATAATTTGCACAATTTTGCACGCATTTTCGACAACGAGCGCACGGTGGCTTTTGCTCGGAGGCCACTCTCCTTGGGCAGCGAAACGAGCCTTGAGTAGAGTGGTGGCGGCAAGCGGTTCGCTCACTCTCCAACCTGCAAAAAGGCGGAGTGGGACACTACAACGGCAGGGATAACCAAAATGTATGTGGTCGATGATCGGGACGCCGTTATTGAGTGCACGTCCGTCCCGCCTCAGTCGACGGGTGCGCCGCTGCCAGTGGTGGTCGCCAGCGACGCCAACTTGATGCTGAGCTATATGTCTAATGCGGAGGGAGATGAGCGCACTGTTCTTCGGTTTGATGGTACACTTGCTCACTATTGCGGCCCGCCAAACGACGAAGCCCTGACCGGCCATCCCCTCGCGGCGCGCGGACTCACGTGCTACGGGACGTTCGAGGTCGTCAACTCGTCCTGGATTCGCTCACTTGAACTCATGAACCGGGTGCATCCGAGACATGAGACAGCGCGATTCTCGCGCCTCAGACATTTCATTTTTACTTTCCATGACGTTACTTTTGAGTGTGTGGCCAGTGACGTTATGGTCGCACCATGGACTCCTGACAACGACGCGGGACGCGTGCTGCACACCGGATTACTCGATCGGAAATAGATCGTGTGAATAGAAGGGAGAGCGCACTGTTACCGATTTGAGCGCTGCTTTTCAGGTCCGACGGGAATATCGGTGCCAGTGCACTATCATCGATACGGCAACTGCCAAGATCGGTCGCTACGGCGCCAGGGTGACGTGGGCGCCGTCCGCTTCCGGCGCAATGATCGCAAGGCATTGTCCCGCCCGATCGGCGAGAAGCCAGGAATGCCTGGCATAGGTATCCTGGCCCTGCAGACCACCGATATCGATGCCTCCATAGGCTCGGCGCTTTCCCTCGAAATCGAGCCAATAGGTGAGAATCGCCGTCGTGGCTCTGTTGCGGATGATCAGACGAACAGCCTCGTCCGACCTTCGCGAGCGCGTCGTTCCTTCGCCCGCACAGGGAGAGGCAGCCCTTTGAGCGGCATCGTCTGACGAGAGCGCCACCGTGTAGGCGGGCATAGGCCTCTGATCCTCCCAGGCCGCTCGAACGGCTTCATGCCCGACCGGGTCATAGGCCT
>JAPLTR010000269.1 GCA_026398065.1 Verrucomicrobiota bacterium
GGAGACCGGGGGGCGGGTGGGCCGGAGGGATCAGCGCTCCAGGGCGACGACGTTGAGGAAGAGGGTGAAGCCGATCAGCGAGAGGAAGAACACGACGTCCTTCGGGTCGATGATGCCCTTGGTGAAGGCGTCAAAGTGGGTGATGAAGCTGAAATTGGAGAGCAGGTCCACGAACCACACGGGGAAGACGGAGCCCAGCACCTCGGAGAACACGCTCCAGCCGAGGAAGAGGATCACGAGGCAGGCGACGACGCTGATGACGAAGCTGATGACCTGGTTTTTCGTGAGGGCGGAGGTGAGGGAGCAGACGCCGAGGTAGGCGCCGGCCATGAGAACGCTGCCGAGATAGGTGCTGACGACGACGCCCCAGTCGGGCGAACCGAGGTAGGCGACGGTGCCGGCGAGCGGGAGGCTGAGGAGGATCGCGAGGGTGAGGAAGGCCCAGGCGGCAAGGAATTTTCCGACGACGGCCTCGAGGGTGGTGATCGGGAGGGTGAAGAGGAGCTCGACGGTGCCGGTGCGTTTTTCCTCGGACCAGAGGCGCATGCCGGCCGCGGGGATGAGGAAGAGGAAGAGCCAGGGATAGAAGGTGAAGTAGCTCTCCATGGTCGCGAGGCCGGCCTTGAAGAAGCCGCCGACGAAGAACGCGAGGCCGATGCTCGCGAGGGAGAACACGATCAGGAACACGTAGGCGACCGGCGACCGGAAGTAGCCGAGGAGCTCGCGTTTGAAGACGGGGGAAATCTGGGACATGGCGGGAAGAAAGTGCGCGGAGGAGAAGCGAGAGTAAGGAGGCAGGTGCGACCGGGAGGGAAACGTGGGCGGGGAGTTGCGACCGGGGGCGGGCGCGCTCCCAGGGTCACACGTCCGAGGCGGTGAGGGTGCGGAAGATCTCGTCGAGGCGCGCGCCGGGCTTGCGCGCGTGGAGCGAGGCGGGGGTCTCGTCGGCGACGACCTTGCCCTGCGAAATGACGATCACGCGGTTACAAATGGCGTCCACTTCCTCGAGGATGTGGGTCGAGAGGATCACGGCCTTTTCGACGGCCATGTTCTTTATAAGAGAGCGGACCTCGTTCTTCTGGTTGGGATCGAGGCCGTCGGTGGGCTCGTCCAGGATGAGCGCGGGCGGATCGTGGAGGAGGGCCTGGGCAAAGCCGACGCGCTGCTTGAAGCCCGTGGAGAGGGTTTCGATGGTCTGCTTGCGGACGGGATTGAGATGGGTGAGGCCGATGGCGCGGTCGATCTGGGCGCGGCGGGCGTCGGCGGAGCGGAAGCCGCGGACCTCGGCGATGAAGCCGAGGAACTCCTCGACGGTCATCTCGGGATAGGCGGGGGCGCTCTCGGGCAGGTAGCCGAGCTTCCGTTTGACGGCGACCGGGTCGACCGTGACGTCGATGCCATCGACGGTGGCGGTGCCGGCGTCGGGGCGGAGGAACCCGGTGATCATCTTCATCGTGGTGGACTTGCCGGCGCCGTTGGGGCCGAGGAAGCCGAGGATGTCACCGCGGTTGACGCGGAAGGAGACGCCGTCGACGGCGCGTTTGGGGCCGTAGGTTTTAACCAGACCTTTGACTTCAATCATGGGGAAAGAGGGAGCGGAGCCGCTGAGAAAAAGAGGGTTGGGAAATGTTCCGCGCGCATGAACAAGACGGAAAGCAGACAGGAAAGGCGGAAAAAAAGCAGAGATAAGTTGGCTTCAAGCGGAAATTTTATGACCCGGGAAGGTTCAAGACGGGGCCGGCGGAGGGAGGTTGCGAGGGTAAAGTGGAGGGGGTCTCGCCAACGGTTGGCGAAGAATGGGGCGATGAAGTTGGATTTACTTGGATTTGGTTGGATTTGCCGGGGAGCGGGGCGGAGAGGACCGAGGCGTTTCCCGCGGATGGCGCGGAGGAGCGCGGATCGAGGCAGGTATATTATATAGATGATGGGATGGAACGGGGCGGGATGGGCGGAAGCGCGGCGGGGAGGGGCGTGGTGCGAGCGGCGGGACGGAGCGGGGTGGTGAACCACGAAACACCCGAACGACACGAAAGGAGGCGGCGTGATTCTGGCCGGGAGGGCAGCCGCTGAGATCGGGGTGCGGGCGAGGAGGTTGGATTTACTTGGATTTGGTTGGATTTGCCGGGGAGCGGGGCGGAAAGGACCCTGGCGTTTCCCGCGGATGGCGCGGAGGCGCGCGGATCGAGGCAGGTATATATATAGTAGGATCGAGTGGGGCGGGATGGCCGGAAGGCCGGCGGCGAGGGGCTTGGTGCAAGCGGCGTGGATCCGCGCGATTCGAGGGAGGCTTGATTTGGTCGGATTTGGTGCGATTTGGTCGGATGTGGCCGGAGGCCGGGGGCGGTGCGGGTGGACCGAGGGGCGAGGACGGAGAGGCCGGGGGGGACGACAAGGCGGTGGAAACGCGTTTCAAATCCGGAGTTGTTGAGCGAGGGGTCGAATGGGTGCGATGGGGTTGGAGGAGGTTGGATCTGGTTGGATTTACTTGGATTTGGCCGGAGTCCCGGGCGGGGGGAGGGAATTCCGAGGGTTTCCGGCGCTCGGGGAGGCATGATTTGCCGGGATTTGGTTTGATCCGGCCGGGGGGCGCGGGCCGGCCAGTTTGCGACAGCAGGGCTGGCACGGAACGCGGGGGCGTGTGGTCGGGGCGGGGTCGGACGCCGGAAACTGGGTGGGTCCGGGAGCATCGGCGGGGGCTGGTTTGGCGGTGAGGCCGAGGGTGGTGGAATTGTGATTAAAAAGCAACTTTAAAGATGATTTAAAGATCACGATGGCGCCTGGCTGCGGTGGCGTCGGCGGGAGCGCGGCCGGGCGCTCCGGACCCGGCGCGGGGGCGGGAGGAAAGAACGGGTGGTGGGGGAAGGG
The DNA here is from genome assembly GCA_026398065.1 of Verrucomicrobiota bacterium. Taxonomy (GTDB): domain Bacteria; phylum Verrucomicrobiota; class Verrucomicrobiia; order Opitutales; family Opitutaceae; genus GAS368. The sequence goes on from JAPLTR010000269.1 coordinate 2,866, forward strand.
GGGTGGGCGGGTGGCTCTTCGGGCGCGGGCGGGGCACGGGCGGGGAGGGCAAAATATGCGCGGGATTCTGAAGGGCTTTTTCCGGGGGCGGTGTTATGGATCAGTGAGCGTCGGCGCGATCGTGCCCGGCGCCGTGTTCCGATTTCCGGCCATGCACCCTCCTTCCGATCCGCTCGATGGGCTGTTGGAGCGCTGGCGTGCGGTGACCCCGCCGCTCGGGCAGACGGTTGCGCCCGAGGTGCGGCAGCGGATCCGCGCGGTGCGGGCCGATGGCGCCCGGGCGGAGTGGCGGAGGCGGCTGGAGGCGGCGTTTGCGCCGCCGGCCTTTGCGGCCGCGTTTGTGAGCGCGTGCGTGCTGCTCGGGCTCTTTCTCGCGGAGGTGCGGCTGTCGCGGCTGCAGGCCGACCGCAACGCCCAACTCGCGCGCAGCTATGTGCGCCTGATCGATCCGCTGCTGGCCGCCCCGTCGCCGGGCGGCGCGCCGGCCCGCCGGCCATGAAACGGGTGTTGCAGGTTCTCGGGCTGGGCCTCGTGTGCGGGGTGGTGGCGCATCTCGCGTGGTTCGGGGCGCGCCGGCCCGAGGGCGGCGCGGACCTCGGTTCGCAACTGGCCTGGATGCGGGAGACGCTGGAGCTGACGCCGGAGCAGTTTGCGCGCATCAAGGCCCTGCACGAGGAGTCGGGTCCGCGGCTGCTGGCACTGGCGGCGCAGGTGGCGCAGATGCGAGGGGAGTTTGCGGCGTTCGAGCGCGAGCGCCGGACGACGGGGCAGATCGATTTCGTCGAGTTTGCCCGGTTCGTCGAGCAACGGCGCGCCGTGGACCGCGAATGCGCCGAGTCGACGCGGCGCCTGATCCTCGCGGCGAGCGAGGTACTGAGTCCGCGGCAGCGGGAGACCTATCTGGGCCTGCTCGATCCCGCGCGGCGGAGCGCCGGCCCCCCGCCCGTGAACTGAGCCGTCCCGCCGCGCGCCGGTGAACACCGAACCTGCCAACGACCGAGCCGATTTTGAGCGGCTGCAGCGCGGCGACGAGGCGGCGCTGGACCGGATCGTCGGCCGGTGGGAGGAGCGGCTGTTTGCGTATGCGTGGCGGTACCTGCGCAACGCCGCCGACGCGCGCGAGGTGGTGATCGAGACGTTCGTGCGGCTGCACCAGCAGCGCGCCCGCCTGCGGGCCGAGACGAACCTGTCGGCCTGGCTGTACACCACGCTCACGAATCTCTGCCACAACCGGCATCGCTGGCGGCGGCGGCATCCGGAGGCGGAACTCGACGAGGCGGCGCCCGCGGAGGGGGCGGCCACGCCGAGGGAGGAACTGGAGCGCGACGAGGCGCTCGCGGCGCTCGGCGCGGCGCTCGACGGCCTGCCGGCGGACCTGAAGGCGGCGGTGCTGCTGCACCACTACGAAGGCTGGTCCTACCGGGAGATCGCGGCGCTGGGGCGCTGTTCCGAACGCGGGGTGGAGACGCGGCTGTATCGCGCGCGGCAGCTCCTGCGCGACGCGTTGGCGGCACGGACCCACGGGGCGGCGGCGGAGTGAGCGGTCAGTTTTTCGCGGCGACCTTGCCCGTGAAGCGGAAGAGCTGCCGCACGTGCACCAGGACGGGCTGGCCGCGGCGCGTCGGCGGTTCGAATTTCCACTGTCGCACGGCGTCCACCGCGAGGCGGGCGAGGAGCGGCTGCGCGTGGCTCGACACGTAGGGCATGCGGACGGCGCCGCGCTCGTCGATGTAGAAATCGACGGTGATCTCGCCAACGGCGCCGAGGCGGGCGAGCTCTTCCGGGTACCTGGGGCTCACGGCCTGCAGCGGGACCGGAATGCGGTCGAGCTCGCGGAGGACGCGGGCCGGCTCGAATTTCCATTGTTTCACGGCGTTGATGGCGGACTCGGCAAAGAGCGGATCGGTGGACCGCACGGGCAGGTAGTCGGTGGGCCGGCCGGCCTCGTCGAGGCTGACGAGCAGGATGACCTCGCCGCCGCGGCGGTGGGTGGCGACGAGCGAATCGGGAAAGTACGGGTCGACGGTCTGGGTGATCCGGGCGGGCTGGAATTCCTGAAACCGGGTGTCGGGCTGGGCGAATCCACCGACGGCGGTCGCGGCGAGCAAAATGACCAGCAGGGTTTTCATGGGAGGGAGGGCTTGCTCCTCATAACCCCGCGGCGGGGTTTTGCCCTTCAAGCTGCGGCGCGGGCTGAAGGAAATGTTGCCCGGTGCAAAGGCTCCGGCGGGGCGTCCGGTAGGCGGAGGCGGCAGGGGTGGGCGGACCAAGGCGTCCGCAAGACGGACGCCCTTGTTGAGCGAGAGTGTGCTAAAGAGGGGGCGTTCGCTCGTCATGAGACCTGCGCCAAGTCGGTTCGGCGCGGGTTGGGTGGCGGGCGGCGGCGCCGGGGGGCCTGCAGGCCCCCCGGCTCGGCCGCCCGGAGTTTGCGGACGCCCCCAGTCGGCCGGTGTGAACCGGCCGACTGCGTGTAGCCTAAACCCGGGCGGTCACCCTGCCGGGTAAACTCGAACCGTTGCCAGGACCGGCCGTTTGCGCGGCCGAGTCCGCCAAAAACAAGGCTGAGTATGATCCCCACGACAAGTTCCTACGTCGGGGCCGATGTCGCCAAAGACACGGTCGCCTTCTGCGGCGCCCAAGCCGCCATCATCAAAAACACGCCGGCGGCACTGCGCGCCTACCTTCGCAAGCTGCCGGCCGACGCGCACGTGGTCTGCGAAGCCACCGGTCGGCACCACCACGCCCTGCAGCAAGCCTGCCAGGCGCTGGGCCGGCCCCTGACCGTGCTCAACCCCGCGCACGCGCGGGCCTACGCCAAGAGCCTGGGCAAACTGGAGAAGACCGACGTGATCGACGCGGCGCTGCTCCGGCGTCTGGGGGAGGAGCGCCGGCCCGCGCCGACACCCCCGCCCAGTGCCGAGCACCGCGCGCTGCTCGACCTGCTGATGCTGCGGGCAGCGGTGGTCGAGGACCTCAGCGCCTACCGCCACCGCCGCGCGCTGCTGGCCGGTGCGGCGGTGGCCGAACTGGACGCCCTCATCGCGGCCCTGCTGGTCCGACGGCAGGCGCTGGATCACCGCTTGGACGTCTGGCTGGAAAGCGCGCCGGGCGACTGGCCGGACCGGGTGCAGACCCTGTGCCTGACCGTCGGCGTCCACGTGCTCAGCGCCCTCCAGTTGCTCGCCTACCTGCCCGAACTGGGCACGTGCAACCGCGCTCAGATCGCCAAACTCGCCGGCCTCGCTCCGCTGCCCTGGGACTCCGGGCAGATGCACGGGCTGCGCCGTATCCAACACGGACGCGCCCCGGCCCGGCGCGTCCTCTACCAATGCGCGGTCACCGCCGCGCGCTGGAACGACACCCTCCGGCCCTACTACCAACAGCTCCGCGCCCGCGGCAAACCCGCCAAAGTCGCCTACGTCGCCGTCGCCCGCAAACTGCTGATCTACCTCAACGCCCTCCTGCGTACCGACCCCGCCGTCGGCGCTTGAGCTAATCGCACTCGCGCTCCCACCCGCCCGTTTGCTCTCGGGCGGCTTGGCTCTGCCTTGCCCCTTGGCTCGCCCCTCGCCCTCTTCAAAAACAAGACCGTTGCTAC
>JAPLTR010000007.1 GCA_026398065.1 Verrucomicrobiota bacterium
GCGCGCGGGGCGACGAGCGGGAGGAGGATTTGATCGGGCATGACGGCGGCGGGCTCTAGTGGAAGTCGTGGGAGGTCTGCGCGGGCAGTTCCGTTTCGCGCAGCGGGGTGATTTCCTCGGCTTTCACGTGGGTGACGTTGGAGACGTTTTGTAGCCGTCCGGTGATGCGTAGCGCGGGCTCCTGCGTGATGACCATCCGCAGGCGCTCGAAGAGCGCGGGCACAACCACGGCGTTGGCGATGCCGGTTTCGTCCTCCAGGCTGATGAAGACGAAACCGCTGGCGGTGCCGGGGCGCTGGCGACAGATGACCGAGCCGGCGATGGTGACGAGCTGGCCGTCGGCCACATGTCTGAGCTGGCTGGCGGGACACACATCGGTGAGGCGCTCACGGAGCAGCGACATGGGATGCTCGCCGACGGTCAGGTTGAGGCCGGCGAAGTCGGCCCCGGTCTGCTCCACGCGGGACATGGCGCGCAGCGGGGACTCGTCGCGGTAGGCGTCGGCGAAGCGCTTGAACAGGCTTTCGTCGTCGGACCACGCGGTCTCGACGTGCCAGAGCGCGGCGCGGCGATGAGGGGTGAGCGCAGCGAGGGCGCCGACGGCGGCGAGCGCGCGCCGGTCGGTGGCGGTGAAATCGGTGCGGCGCAGGAAATCGTCGAGCGAGGTGAAGGGCGATGCGGTGCGGGCGTCCAGCATCGCGCGCACGGCGGTTTCGCGGAGGCCCTTGACGTAGCGGAGGCCGATGCGGAGGGTGTTTTCGCCCGCGACGGTGCAGGCCCAGTCCGAGTGCTGGACGCAGACGGGGAGGGCGATCAGGCCGTGACGGCGGCCGTCCTGAATGAGCGTGGCCGGCGAGTAGAATCCCATCGGCTGGTTGTTGAGCAGGCTGGCGTAGAACTCGGCGGGGCGGTGGATTTTCAACCACGTGCTCGCGTAGGCGAGCATGGCGAAACCGATGGCGTGGGACTCGGGGAAACCGTAGGCGGCGAAGGACGTCGCTGAGGTGACCACTTTTTTCACGACGATTTCGTTGCGGCCCATGCGGCGCAGGCCGGCCGCGAGCTTGAAGAGTTCGGCTTCGAGACGTTTGGGATCCTTGAACCCCATCGCGCGGCGGAGCTGCTCCGCCTGGCCGCCGGTGAAGCCCGCGAGGGTGACCGAGAGTTCGAGCATCTGCTCCTGGAAGAGGATGATGCCCTTGGTCCGAAACAGGATCGGTTCGACGATCTGCGCCACCGAGTCATCAATGTACTCCACTTTCTCCAGGCCATCCCGACGACGAATGAGCGGGTGCACAAGGTTGCCGGTGATCGGACCGGGGCGGATGATCGCGACCTGCATGGCGAGGTCGTACAGGTTTTTCGGCTTGAAGCGCGGGAGGGTCGACATCTGGGCGCGGCTCTCGATCTGGAAGACGCCCACCGTGTCGCCGCGGCTGACCATCTGGTAGGTCGTCGGATCTTCGGCGGGCACGGTGCGGATCTCGAGATCGATGTCGTCGTAGCCCTTCAAGAGATCGAACGCGCGGTGGATCACCGTGAGGCAGCCGAGGCCGAGCAGATCGATCTTGAAGAGGCCGCGGTCCTCGGCCACTTTGATCGCCTTCAGTTTCGCGCCGATCAACTCGACGCCGTATTTTTCCA
>JAPLTR010000278.1 GCA_026398065.1 Verrucomicrobiota bacterium
TGGTTCGACCGCTACGGCTCCAACGGCGGCGAGGTCGTCTCGGCGTTCGACGGCATCCGCACGCGCCTCGCGAAAACCGGCACCGAGGTGCTGTTCGCCGAAGGCTGCAAGCTCACCGATGCCCGCTGGCCCGAGTCCGAGCTTTTCCCGGAGGCCCCCGACGCCACCGAGGCCCCGATGATCGCCGACGCCGTGACGAAGGCGAAGACCGCCGACGCCGTCGTGGTTTTCCTCGGCGACTCCAACGCCACCATTGGCGAGTCCAAGAGCCGCACCAGCCTCGACCTCCCCGGCCACCAAAACGATCTCGTGCGCGCCCTGCTGGCCACCGGCCGCCCCGTCGTCGTCGTGCTGCTCACCGGCCGGCCCGCGACCATCAACTATCTCCAGCGCTACGCGCCCGCCATCCTCTCCGCGTGGTTCCCCGGCGAGGCCGGCGGCACCGCCATCGCCGAGGCGTTGTTCGGCGACTATAATCCCGGCGGCAAGCTCCCCGTCACCTTCCCCCGCTCCGTCGGCCAGTTGCCGTTTAACTTCCCGTTCAAGCCCGCCAGCCAGGTGAGCCAGGGCAAGAAGGACGACCCCAACGGCTTCGGCCAGGCCTCCATCGAGGGCGCGCTGTACCCGTACGGGTTCGGCCTGAGCTACACGAAATTCGCCTACGCCGACCTCCAGATCCCGTCCGCCGCGATCGCGCCGGATGGCAACGTCACCGTCACCTGCAAGATCACCAATACCGGCAAGCGCGCCGGCGACGAGGTGCCGCAGCTCTACTACCGGCAGTCCGTCAGCAGCGTCACCACGTACGAGCTGAGCCTCGTCGGCTTCGAACGCGTCTCGCTGGCCCCCGGCGAAAGCAAGACGGTCACCTTCAAATTCCCCGCGCGCGAACTCGCGCTGATCAACCGCGAGGGCCGCCTCGTCGTCGAGCCCGGCGAGTTTGCCGTCCACGTCGGCTCCTCCAGCGCCGACCTGCGGCTCCACGGAAAGTTCACGGTCGGCGCGCGCTGAACCGACGCACGCCGCACGGGCCGCGTCAACGGCGGCGCGGACACGACGCGCCCGGCCGCCAGCGGCCCGCGAGCAGCGTCGACGCGGGCGAGACCGGCAGCCCGCGCACCCGCCGCTCGACCATGGTCGCCAGCAGATCGAGCGTGACCGAGCCGATCTCCTCCGGGAGCTCGTCAATGCCGGCGACCTCGCGGACCCCCGACGGCACCGGTGCGACGCTGGTGCTCGCCAGGCCCACGGGGCCGGGGAGCTTCAGCCGGAGTAGCCGGGCGCATTCGCGCACGAGGCTTTCCGAGGTGGCGACCAGCGCGTCGGGCCGCTCGCGGCGGAACCACGGCGCGAGCGCGGCGGCGAGCCCGCCGTCATAGACGAGCGGCGGCACCGGCTCCACAGCCTCGTGGCGCCCGAAGGACAGCAGCGCGGCCGAAAACCCGCGGTTCGCCCGCATGTCCTGTTCCTCGTCCACCACGAGACCGATGCGCCGGTAGCCGAGCGCCGCGAGTTCGCGGCACAGCCGCACTGTATTCAAAAAGTGGTGCGGGGCCACGCGGTTCACCTCGGGGCCGAGCACCGACAAGCTCGCCGCCGCCACGGAAAACTCCCCCCACGCCAGCAGCGTCCCGAGGTCGATCGGCGGACGCTGCGGCAGGAGCATCACGCCCTGCACGCCCTGGCTGAACAGCAGCCGGCGGAGCCGCGCGCCGCTCCGCGCCCCGGGCGCGAAGGGCAGGACCTGAAAGCCATACCCGCGCGCCCTCGCCTGCCGCTCCACCCCCGCCAGCAGCGACCGGAAATAGGGCGGCTTCACCTCGTCCGGCCAGTTCGTCAGGCCGCAGATCACGCTTTGAAACCGCGGCCGGAGCCCGCGCCGGAGGTGGTGCATCAGCTTCGAGATTTCCGGGTCGGGCCGGTAGCCGAGGCCCTGCGCGATCTTCAAAATCTTCCGCCGCGTCTTCTCCGCGACGCGCGGCTGGTTGCGCAGCGCCCGCGACACCGTCATCAGGCTCACGCCGGCCAGCTTCGCGATCTGGCGCACGGTGGCGGGCGGACGTTCGTGGCTGGAGGGCGCGGCGGGCGGGGTTTTCACGGCAAGGGCATGTTACTCTAACGCACCAAACAGTTCGAATCCGAATTTTCCACCCCTAGTGTCCGTCTTCGCCGCCGCCCCACCTCACCCCGCGCGGCGCCGGTTTCCCTGCCCTCCCCATGAACTCCTCCACCCCGCCGCTCCCGGCCCGCTCCGCGCTGGCCGCCGGCCTGGCCCTCGCCGCCCTCTCTTCCGCGATTGCGCAACTCGCGCCCACCGCCCCCGCCGCCGCCGCGACCAAGCCGTCAGAGGAGGCTGTGGTGCTTTCGCCGTTCACCGTGAGCACCGACAAGGACGTCGGCTTCGTTGCGACCAGCTCCCTCGCCGGCGGCCGTCTCGCGAGCGATCTCGCCGACACCCCCGCGGCCTACTCGGTGATCACGCGCGAGTTCATCGACGCGCTGAATCTCACCGACCTCAACCAGGCCATCGAGTGGACCGTGAACACCAACGCGAACAACGACAACGGCCCCAACCTCACCTTCGCCTCCAACGTCACCTACACCACGCGCGGCACGGGCTCGAGCACGCCGCAGCGCAACTTCTTCCCCTTCTACCTCAACTTCGACAGCTACAACCTCGACCGCTACGATTTCTCGCGCGGCCCCAACTCCGTCCTCTTCGGCAACGGCAACATCGCCGGCTCCGCCAACGTCGTCACCAAGCAGGCCCGCTACAACCGCGCCACCCGCGAGCTCCGCCTGTCCGTCGGTTCGTGGGACACGCAGCGCGTCTCCTTCGACGTCAACCAGCCCGTCGGCCAGGACGCCGCGATCCGCGCCAACGCCGTCTGGCAGGACGGCCGCGGCTGGCGCGACCGCGACTACTCGAAGCTCAAGGGCATCTCGCTCACCGGCAGCGCGCGCCTCGGCGCCAACACCGAGATCCGCCTCGAGGGCGAGTACGGCGAGAACAGCCGCATGTCCGGCTTCACGAACATCAACGACAGCTTCGCCGGCTGGGACGGCACCTACGTCGCCAACGGGCCACTGACCGCCGCGCCAGCCAACAGCAACGCCATCGGCGTCACCCGCCAGGCCTCGACCGGTTTCTTCGTCTACGCCCCCGCCTCCGGCGTCAACGGCGTGATGAACTACCAGAACACCGCGCTCACGCTCGGCGCCGGCGCCAACACCGGCGTGCCGATCGCCGGCAAATTCTACGCCGGCACCACGGTCAACGCCAGCGGCGCCGACCTGCTCAATTCCATCAACCTGCCCTCCGGCCGATTCGACAACGCCATCCGCGGTTCCGCCTTCCGCATTCCCGGACGCCAGTTTTCGCCGTCGTTCGACGCGCCGGTCTTCTGGCAGCGCTACCACGACACGGCGCTCTATATTAACCACTCGGTCGGCAAATCCCTCTTCTTCGAACTCGCGCTCGACAAGAACTACAGCTTCCGCGCCGCCGAGATCACGCTCAACCGCGGTCTCGTCACCACGCTGATCGACATCAACCGGAACCTCCCCAACGGCGCGCCCAACCCCAATTTCCTCCAGCCCTACAGCGAGGCCGTGCGCCAGCAGAACCCGCGCGGCACCGACGCCCACAACATCCGCGGCGCGATCGCCTACGTGAAGGACACGCGCTTCGGCAACTTCAAGTTCAACTCCCTCTTCGGGACCAACGTGCAGGACAACATCGGCCGCCTCACCCTCCTCGGCGCGCGCATCGACCCCGACCCGCGCCGCTGGTCCCTCGTCGACCTCATCCGCTACCGCTACTATTGGAACCAGTCCAGCCGCCCGCTCCCGCAGCTCGGCAAGGTCCAGCTCATCGACCCCGTCCTGGGCACCACGCGCGAGATCACGCCATTCTACACGCACGACACCTCGCGCCCCGAGGTGAACTCCAACTCCAAGGCGACCTACAACTACGCCCTCGCCGCGATGAACGCGCAGTTTTTCAAGCACCGCCTCGTCGTCCTCGGCGCCGTCCGCTTCGACGACTACACCAACCGCGTCGAGTACAACTCCGCCATCCGCGACTACCCCGCCGACTGGGACGGCAACCGTCTCATCTTCAAGGCCCCCGCTCCCGCCGACTACCTCAAGCTCAGTTACATTCCGAAGGACAGCTCCGGCCGCCCCACCGGTCCCGCCACGCCCGCCGAAAAGCGTCCCCGCGACGCCGCCGGCAACCGCCTCGCCCAGTACGCCAACGACCGTTTCCAGGACGACTATTCCCCGCCGCCCATCGAGGGCTCCAAGACGACCTACTCCGCCGGCAGTGTTTATCACATTACACCCACGGTCAGCGTCTATGCCAACTACGCGCAAACCTACAATCTCCCCGCCGTCACCCCCACCCTCTTCGGCACGCCGCTGCCCGCCACCGTCTCCGAGGGCGTCGACGCCGGCATCCGCCTCAGCCTCCTCAACCAGCGCCTCCGCATCAGCCTCAACCGCTATTTCACCAAGGAAGACAACCAGGGTGCGAGCGCGCCCGCCAACGCCGGCTCCGCGATGAACGCCATCATCAACGCGAACGCCATCGGCGACAATTCCGCCGACGGCCGCAACATCCGCGGCGTCGAGCCGCTGCCCTCCGTCTTCACCGACCGCCGCCAGCAGAAGGCCAACGGCTACGAGTTCGAGGCCGTCGCCAATCTCACCAAGGCCTGGCGCCTCTCCGCCAACTACGCCATCGCCCGCGCCTTCTCGACCAACGCCGGCATCGAGACCGCCACCTTCATCGACAAGAACCTCGACGTCTTCCGCCAGATCGTCCGCGACGCCGGCGGCCTGATCGACAGCGCCGGGGTCGCCACCATCGACGCCTCCATCCCGGTCAACCAGGGCTCGCCCGACGTGAACAGCGCTGTCTCGAACTGGAACACCCTCCTGGCCGCCCGCGCCGGCGTCACCACCGGCACCGTCGTCAGCCAGAACACCACCTCGGCGAATATCTTCACCGACTACGCGGTCCAGCAGGGCCGCTTCAAGAGCCTCCGCCTCGGCGCCGGCGCTCGCTACCGCGGCCGGTCGGTGATCGGTAACCGTGGCGCGGATACGATCGTCAACCCCGCCAACCCCGCCGGGGCCATCGACGACCCTAAGGTCGACGCCACCACCATCGGGTACGCCCCCGGCGACTGGGTCGCCACCGCCACCGTCGGCTACAACTGGCGCGCCTCGAAGAAATACGAGATCCGCTTCAACCTCAGCATCGATAACCTCCTGGACGACGACAAGGTCCGCTACACGGGCACCATCCTGCGCCCGCCCGGGGGCGACGTCACCAACCCCTCCCGCGTCACCACGCCCAACACCTACTGGTACCAGGCCCCCCGCAGCTACACCCTCGCCGCGACCGTGCCGTTCTAAACCTCACGCGCTGCTTCGTCGTAGCACGGTCAACCTGACCGTGCTCCTCGTACCTCTTGGCGCTGCTCCAGCGCGGTCAGGTTGACCGCGCTACGCCAACCCTCTCCTCCACTTTCCATACCGTGAAATTCTCCGCACACCTTCACACCGCTAGCTCTCGCCCCGCCCCTTCCCGGGGTAGGGACGGCTCTCCGAGCCGTCCGCCAGGATACCCGCCCGCCTCCCCCGCGCCCGCCCATGGACGCGGACGCCTCGGAGAGGCGTCCCTACCCCAACTGCTCCTCGCCTCCCTCTTCCTCGCTCTCCTCGCTCCGCTCCGCGCCGCCGAACCGCCACGCCCGGCCGCCGCCGCCGCCGCCGAAAAAGCCGCCGAGGCCCAGCGCATCGACGCGCTCTACCAGCAGAAAAAAGCCACGCTCTCCCCCGAGCGCCAGGCCTGGGAAACCCTGCTTGAGCAAAACCTCGGCGACGCCTTTTACCTGCCGCTCCACAAGCGCGACTTCGTCAAGGGCACCTCCACCGCCTGGGATTTTGTCGCCGACGACCCCAAACTCCCGCGCATCCTCCTCATCGGCGACTCCGTCTCGCGCGCCTACACCCTCGGTGTCCGCCATCTCCTCGCCGGGAAGGCCAATGTCCACCGCGCCCCGGAAAACTGCGGCCCCACCGCCAACGGCCTGAAGAAACTCGAGGTCTGGCTCGGCTCCGGCGGTCCCGGAAAATGGGACGTCATCTATTTCAATTTCGGCATCCACGACCGCGCGACACCTCTTGCCGACTACGAGCAACGTCTCGGCGAGATCATCACCCGCCTCAAGCAGACCGGCGCGACCGTCATCTGGGCCAGCACCACACCGATCCCGCGCGACGACGCCAAGAAGCAGACGCCCGAATCCATCGTCGAGCGTAACGCCGTCGCCGCCCGCGTCGCCCGGGCCCATGGCGTCGCCATCGACGACCTCTTCACCTTCATCACCCCACACCTCGCCGAAACGCAGAAGCCCGGCGACGTCCACTACACCGACCGCGGCTACGAACTCCTCAGCCAGCACGTCGCCGCCACGCTTACGGCGCAGCTCGCAAAGCGGTGACGGTCGGTGCGATGCCGCCGGTAGCGCGGGCCGCCGCACTCCGCCATCCGGAGCTGTGGGAGGGGCTTTACGCCCCGACTCGTTCCAAACCGCAATCCGTCGGGGCGTAAAGCCCCTCCCACAGCCCGAGCCGCCGACACCGAATTGTCACCTGCCGCCCCTTGCCGGTGGCAGGGCAGCTTTCACGCTGGCGGACGCCATGCTGCGCTTTCTCCCGGCCCGCTCCTCCTTTGTCTGTGGCCTTCTCATACTGTGGTTTTACAACGCCATCATCGCCGCCGAACCGCCACGCCTCGTCCTGCAGCTCACCGTCGACCAGTTGCGCGGCGACCAGATCCCGCGCCACCGCGACCGTTTCGGGCCGGGTGGCTTCCGGCTCCTGCTGGACCGCGGCCGCTACTTCGCCAACGCCCACTACGAGACCAGCAACACCTTCACCGCGTCCGGCCACGCCGTGCTCGTGACCGGCGCCACCACCACGGAGCACGGCATCGTCGCCAACGACTGGTTCGACCGCGACCTCGGCCGACCGGTCTACTGCACCGCCGATCCCGCTTCGCCGCTCGTCGGCGAACCCGCCAAACCCGGCGCCGGCCAGTCGCCCGCGCACCTCACCTCCACCACGCTCGGCGACGAGCTCGTCGCAGCGAAGCCCGGCGCGCGCGCCTTCGCGGTCTCGGGCAAGGATCGCAGCGCCATCATCCCGGGCGGCCACCGCGGCCGGGCCTTCTGGTGGTCCGGCACCACCGGCGGCTTCGTCAGCAGTACCTACTACGGCGCCGAGCTGCCCGCGTGGGTCACCGCGTGGAACGCCACCAAGCCCATCGACGCCTACCGTACCCAGACGTGGCGGCCCCTGGGCCCACCGCCCGCCGACGACGGCAATCCCCACGCCCGCCCGCCCGCCGTGCTCGGCCGCTCGTTTCCCCACCCGCTCCTGGCGCAGTCGGACAAGCTCTTCTTCGGCGCCTTCCAATACACGCCGTTCTTCGACGAACTGATCGCGACCTTCGCCCTCGAACTCGTGGCCCGCGAGCAGCTCGGCCGGCCCGGCACCACCGACTACCTCTCGGTCAGCTTCAGCGGTCATGACTACATCGGCCACGCCTACGGCCCCGACAGCCCCGAGTCCCGCGACAGCCTCCTCCGGGTCGACGCCACGCTCGCCCGCCTCTTCGCCGCGCTCGACCGGGCCATCGGCCTCGATCGCGTCCTGATCGTCCTCTCCGCCGACCACGGCACCGACGACATCCCGGAAAAGCAGCGCGCCGCCGGCCTCGCCGCCGGTCGCCACTATCCGGATACGCTCCGCGCCAGGGCCAACGCCGCGCTCCGCGAAAAACTCGGCGTTTCCGACGATCTCATCCTCTCCTTCATCCCGCCCGGTTTCTATTTCGACCCAAGGAAACTCGCCGCCGCGAAACTCCCCGCGTCCACCGTCGAGGCCGCGATCGCCGAGTTTCTCCGCACCGTGCCCGGCATCGCCCACGCCTTCCGCCGCACGGATCTCCTCGCCGACGCGCTCCCGTCCACCGCGCTCGCCGCAAAAGTCCGGCGCGGGTTTCACCCTCAGCGCTCCGGCGACGTCGTGATCGTGCAGGAGCCGTACTGGTACCTCTATCCGGAGCCCGAGACCTAC
>JAPLTR010000061.1 GCA_026398065.1 Verrucomicrobiota bacterium
GCAGCTCGCCCTCATCAACCGCGGTTTCACCGGCGGCGCGGGCTATGCCGAGCTACAGCGCGCGCTCCAGGCCGACGCTACTCAGCAAAAGAAGGCGTAGGCGGCGGCGCAGAGCGCAAGCCCGACCAGGCAAAGGCAGATTCTGAAAAGCGGCACGTCCTCACCCTAACCCAATGTCCTCCGTTCTCAACATCGTTTTGGCCACCACCGGTGGCGCGGCCGTCATCAACGCCCTGGGCGGGGTGCAGAGCCTGCTAGGTGGGATCGCGGCCGCGGCGACGAGCACGACGGCCGCGCTTGCGGGCATTAACAGCGCCTTGGATCTCGGAGGTCAGCTGACGGACCTGTCGTTCCGCACCGGCCAGGTCGCGCGGGATCTGGTGGTCATGAATCGGGCGTTCGACACCTCTGGCGTCGGTGCCGCCAACACCGCGCCGATGATCGGGCTCCTGCAGAAGGCGATCAGCGGGTTGAACGAGGAGGGCGGAAAGACGGAGGGCGTGTTCAAGCGCCTGGGCACGTCGGCCGAGGCCCTCAAGCCAATGTCGGCCCTCGATCAGATGCGTACGCTGACGCGGGCCTTCGAAAGGGTAAAAGACCCCTCGGAACGCGCGGCGCTCGCGATGCAGCTCTTCGGCCGCAGCGGCGCACAGATGCTGCAGCTCCTCGGCGATTCGTCGGCGCTGTCGACGGCGGAGCGCGAGGTCGGCCGCCTGGCAACGCGCGTTGCGGACAACGCGGCGAAGTTCGATGAGGTCGGCGACCGGCTCTCGCTCGCCAAACTCCGGCTGCAGGAGTTCTACGTGGTGGCGGCGGAGAAGGCGATTCCCGCCCTGGAGCGCATGGCTGATTTGATCGATCAGTTTAATCCGTCCGTGCTGGGCGCTGTGCTGGGCAATGCGCTTGCGATCGTCAGCGCCCTCGGGAGCGCGGCCTTCGTCAAGAAGCTGGACACTGCAGTCCTCGACTGGGCGACGAAGCAGGGCTCTCCGGTCGGCCAGGCATTTGCCGGGCGTTTCCTCGCGCCCCTCACCGGGGCGCTCGCCCGTATCCTTCCGATCGGGCTGGCGGCCGCAATCGGTGCGGAGGTGCTGAAAGGACTGGTCAGCGGCTATGCGGAGTGGAGAAATCAACAGCTCGCCGGGGCCAACGCTGGTTTCGATGCAGTGGGAAAAGTGAGGACTCGCGTCTCCAACGTCCGCAGCGAAGGCGATGTGAAGGCCACGTTGGCTGACGTGAAGGACCTCGAAAAGGCCACGGCAACCGTCCTGGCCGCCGAGGAGTCTCGATTCGCCCTGTTTCGGAATGACCAGGCGATCGCATCCTACCGACAGCAGCTTGCGTCGCTGCGGCAGCTTGCCGGAATGCTCACGGGTGAGATGGCTCCGGCGCTCATCGCGCAGAACAAACTGCTCGATCAGGCTGCGGCTCATGCGAAGCGACTGCTCGATGCGAAAGAGTTTCTGGCCAGCGACTCGGCGCTCAAGCTTCGGACCTCGATCCAGGAGGGCGTTGACAGCCGACGCGACCCTGGCGAGCAGCTCGCCAACGCCCGCGCGTACCTTGCGCTGCAGGAGCGCGTCATCGCGATCGGCCAGATCGAGCGTGCCGCCGGCCGCAACGATGCGATCAACCAAGAGAACGTCCTGAAGGCGACGGCCGAGCGCGAACGTACGCTCAAGACGATCGCCGACATCGAAAAAAATATTGCGCAGACGACGGCCGAAAAAGCGCAGCGTGGCCTTGAGCTACAGATGCGGATTTTCGCGGCGAGAAAGGCGGAGCTCGAAGGGGACTACGCTCGCACTGAGGCATCAAAATGGCCGGCTCGAAAGGCGATCCTCGAACAGGAAATCGCCGCGCAAAAAAGGTATCTTGAAATCCTCCAGGCTCGACACGACGCTACGTCCGATCCCGCGGCGCGAGCCACGCTTGGCGGCCAGATCCGAAGCGGAATCGGCGGGCTGTCCGACCTGCAGAACCAGAAGGCGCAGCTGGGCCCCGATCCCAGCTCCTGGCTGCAGGAATCGCTCGCGGCCGTCACCCAGCTCCAAAACCAGTGGGGTACGACCGCGCAACAGATCGGGACGACGATCAGTGGCACGATCGGCAGCGCGGTGACCACGGTGTCACAGGGGCTGACTGGCTGGATCGTCCGCGCCGGCGACTGGCGGCAAAAACTCCTGCAGGGCGCGCAGACCATCGGCGTCAACGTGGTGCAGTCCATCGTGCAGATGGGCGTCACCTGGGTCGCGAACCTCGGCATCATGGCGGCGAAATGGCTCGCGACGAAGCTCGGCCTCATGGTGGCGGAGAAGGGGATGGCGGCCGCATCGACGGCGGCGCTGATCCCCATTGCCGCCGTCCAGTCGGCGATTTGGTCGGCCCCGGCCACGCTTGCGACCATCGCCAGTGCCGGCACCGCCGCCATCTCGGCTCCGGGTGAAATCGCTGCATCCATCAGCATGACCAGGGCGCTGGCCGCGATCCCCGGCTTCCTCGATGGCGACTTCACTGGCGGCCGTCGCGGCAAGATCGCGGGCTTCGTCCACGGCGAGGAATTCGTTTTCTCTGCGCCCGCCGTAGATGCGATCGGCGTGGACAATCTTCGCGGAGCGCATGCGGCGGCGCTCGCCGGCGACTCTACCTCGGCCGCTTCAGCGATCGGTGGGGGCGGTGGTGGCGCCGACGCCGGAGGGGCGGTTCCGCAGAACGTCAACGTGACCGTGATCTCCGTGTCCAGCCAGCGGGAGGCGACCCGCATCGCCCGCCAGAGCCAGGCGCGCGGAGATATCGTGCGCATCGTGGAAGAAGATTTCGGCATTCCGAAGCGCCGCGCATGAGCACCTGGTTTCAAGATATCGTAATCGACGGCCGCGCCGTTGTCCTCTGCCTGCTGGAGCCCGACTGGTCGACGCGGCCGAAGGTCACCCACAGTTTCGAGACGCTCACTGCCGAGGCCAACACCGGGATTGAGGCGCGCGAGCCGACGCGTCGCGTGATGCGTTTATCCGTCGAGTACCGCTACACCTTTACGCCGCCGTCGCGCGCCCAGGAGTTTCTCGATGCGATCCGGGATCTGCAGTCCGCCCGCCTCGCGCTCCCGCTCTCGCCGGATCGCCTCCCGGCGGAAAGCTATCTCGACGAGCGCATCTACGCGGCTCAGCAGTGGGCGAACTACGACGAGGAGACGGGCTCATTTGCGATCGGCGCGGACGACGGCCATCCGACATCCGTTGGGTTAATCGTGGGCCGGCTGACGGAGCGGCCGCGCATCACGGCCCGCACGGATATCCACGGCACCGTCATGGTGCGCCTGCATCACGATGCGCCCTGGTCATGCCGCATCGAGCCGAACCCGCTCTTTATGGCGGCCTGGACCCTCGATCCGAACTGGGCCGTGGTGTTGCCCGAGTCGCGCACCACGACGAAGCTGGCGACACGGCAGCTCGGCCAGGGCGGAGAATCGGCGGTCATGTATCCCAACAGTCCGGCGAAAACGGTGCAGTCGGCCGGATTCACGCTGCAGGGGCGCGAGGACATCCGCCGCGTATTGAGTTTCTGGAGCGACCACCGCGGAGCTCACGGCTCGTTCACCGTGCCGCAGACCTTCCGTCCGGCATGGAACCTGGTGCCGGGTGACGAGCCCTACCTGCAGGCGCGTTTCGCTCAGGATGATCTCGTACTCGAGTATCGCACGCAGGACGTCGCGCGGACCCAGATCGCCTTTCAGCAGGAGCTGATCCTCGACCCCGGCGAGCCGGACCAGGATGCGCCGCCGCGCGCGCGGCTCTACAAGTTCCGCTGGCGCGGCGCGTCGACGGTCAAGGCCTACACGGACTACGAGGAGCCGCTCGTGCGCTCCGGCGTGACGTATCAGCCCACGACCATCGAGCATCTCGCCGAGGCCGAGACGCTTCGTCCTGGCACCGCCGACTGGGAGATCATGATGGAGGATTTCGAAGGCAATCCGCTCCGGGCGTTTTCGCTGCTCGCTCTGGAGCGCCGCCTCGATCTTGAGATCTACGAGTGCGACCCCGCCGCGCCGGCGGTC
>JAPLTR010000894.1 GCA_026398065.1 Verrucomicrobiota bacterium
GACGCCCGCGTCGGCGCATCGTTCCGCGTCGACAACGCCCGCATCTGCGCAAAGGCCCCGATCGCCAGCGGCGTCACCGTGGACTCCGCGCCGCCCGCCACCATCACGTCCACCTCGCCGCGCGCGATCGCCGCCGCCGCCTCGCCGAGCGCATGGCCGCTCGTCGCACAGGCCGACGCCACGCTCATGTTGGGCCCGCGCAGGTCGAGCAGCAGGCTCACCTGGCCCGCGAGCAGGTTCGGCGCGATCTGGATGATGAAGAACGGCGAGATTTTCCGAAACCCGCCCGCCTTCCACGTATCGTGCATCGCCTCCATCTCGGGCAGACCGCCCAGCCCCACGCCGAGGTTCACTCCCATCCGCTCCGCGTCCATGCCCGCGCGGTGCGCGTCGAGGCCGGAGTCCGCATAGGCCTCGACCGCCGCCGCCGTGCCGAGGTGCGTGAAGCGCCCGAATTTCTTCAGGTCCTTCTGCGTGAGCGCCTGCGCCATCGGCTCGCTGCCCGGCCCGCGCGGCTGCAGCGGCGACGGCAACGGCCGCGCCGGATCGAAATTCTTCACCTCGCCCGCGATCTGCGCGGTGCAGCCCGTCGGGTCGAAACGCGTGATGCGCCCGATGCCGCTGCGCCCCGCGATCAGCGCGGTCCAGGTTTCGAGCGCGGTGTTACCGCAGGGCGTGACGGCGCCGACGCCCGTGATGACAACGCGACGACGTGGTTGGGTGTTCGAGGGATGGCTCATGATAAGGAAAAAGAGGGATTAGCTTGCAGGGAAAAATTCGCGGGCCGCAACCGTGGAGCGCGTCCCCGCCGGCCCGTCGCCAAACTCCGCCCGCAGGCACCGCCGCATGGAGTGGAGGATCGCCCCGCTCTGCGCCGGGTCGCTGATCGCCCGCGCAAACAGCAGCGCCCCCACGAGCGAACTCATCAGGTGCGTCACCCGCACCCGGTTCGTCTCGGCGTCGTCGCTCAGCCGCAGCGCCCCGCATAAGCGCTCGATGTGCTGCGCAAAGCCCCGTGAATACCCTTCGCGCGCCGCCCCCGTGAGCCGCGCCATGTCCGCGGCCACCGCGACGACCATGCACCCCGAACCGCGGTTGTCCCGGTGCCGGGTCGCCAGATAGCTGTCGATCAGGAGCCGCGCCCGCGCCGCCGGCGTGGGCAGCGCCGCGATCCGCTCCAGGTTCGGCACCGCTGCGTCAAACGCCGCCGCGCAGGCCTCCGCCACCAGTTCCGTCTTGTCCCGGAAGTGCGCGTAAAAGCCCCCGTGCGTCAGCCCCGCCCGGCGCATCACCTCGTCCACGCCCGTCTCCGCCACGCCCCGCTCGCGAAACGCCTGCCCCGCCGCCTCCAGAATTCGGCGTCGGGTCGTCTGCTTGTGATCGGGCGGATAGCGCATAAGATTCATTAAATGACGCTCGTCATACCAATTCGCAAGCGCGATTTCCCCTTTCGCCCTCACCCGGCTTGGACCAGTTCCATGCTTTGACTTCCGCTCCCGCCCCCGTTTTCCTCCGCCCCTCTCACGACATGCAACAGCTCCATCCTCACTGGCGCATGGACTACATCGAGGCGCCGCGTTACCCGGCCGCGATGAAGCGTCCGTTTACGGAGCTGCCCGCCCTCGGCGACGA
>JAPLTR010000339.1 GCA_026398065.1 Verrucomicrobiota bacterium
CCTGCGCTACCGAGGTGAATCGGGCGGCGGGCTTGCCAGCGGGCCGCGCGGGGCCAGCTTGGGAGGGAATCGGGCATCAGACCCCCACTTTCGCAGAGGTTTGGGAGGCTTTGCAAAGGGCGGGCGGCCACGGTTAAAAACGGCTTAAACATCGGTTTCAGGCCGTTTAAGGGCCGCCTGGGTGTCCTCCGGCGCGCCGCCAAAGTGCTTGTGGTAGGCGACGCGGTAGACCACGGCGCATTTGATCATGTCCGAGCCCTGGGAATGAAACGCATGGATGCAGCGCGTGATCTCCGCCACGGTGCATAGCCCCCAGAGCTTGTAACCGGGTGAGCCGGGAAAACTGACGACAACCGGCCGGGCGATGCTGGCGATCGCGCGCACGTCGCGGTCGTCCACGTCCTCGCCCATCTTGGCGGCGATGTCTTTGGCGCTGATCCAGTCGCCGGCATCGCGCAACACCGCGACGAGCTGCTCAACCTGCTCAGGCGTCACTTGCGGCGCGGCCGGTGGCGCCGGAGCCGAATAGTCGAGTTCGAGCTGTGCCGAGGCTTTCACGGTCAATCGTCGCTGCCCTCTGCCCAGTGGAGATTGCCGTCCTCGCCGCGCACCTGTTCCAGGCGCACCCACTTGAAGCCCTTCGACGGATCGCGGTAGTCGACCAGTTTGCGGATGCATTCCCGGAAACCGTGCGGCTCCGACCGATAGACCCGCTTCGCTTCTTTCGCGCGTGCCTCTGCGATCCGATCCGCTTCCTCCGGGGTCCGGGCCATCACCTCGATCTCAGCAACGATCTGCACGGCGAGCGTCACCTTGAACGGCCGCGCCTCGCTGTGCATCAGGCTGAACATTGGCGGCCGCTTCGGCAGATCCGCCGACTTCGGTGCCACCTTGGTGCTCGCGAGGATACTGCCGATCGAGTTCATCAAAACGGTGCGTTGTCGTCCGCCGCGGCCCCTCCGACCGCGGGGGCCGGAGCGGAGGTGTAAACGGTGCCCGTGGCGTCGACGACCCACGCTGATCCTGCGCTGGCGTGAACCGGAGCGGACACGTAGACGGTCCCCGCAGCATCGACGACCCACACTGACCCTGCGCCGGCGGGGACCGGCGCAGGGTGCTGTTGTTGGGTGGTAGCCGGCTTTACGGGCTCCGGCGCATGGGGACCTCCTTTGGTTTTGTGTCCGGTTTTTTTTCCAGCCCGCCGCTGGGAGAAGATTTGGGCGCGGCCGTTGTCTTGTCCTTCCGCATTTTTTTTCTGGTGGCGGCTCGCCATCGACATGTGGCGCTGCCTCACCTCCTCGCGATCGAGGGAGTCGAGCGGGCCGCCGGACGCGGACTTCGCGCCTCTAAAGCGGTTGCGACTGAACTTGTTTTTACCGCTGCCGTAGAGCTTACGCTCGTGCCAGTCCGCCTGGCGCGCGCGATTGTAGGTCTTGTAGTCCTGCTGGCACGTCACCCAGCGCGCTGACTTGTCCAGGCTAGCCGGATCGGCGAGGTGCTCCAGGTAACAGAAGAGCGCGGTGACCTCGTCGCGCCCGAAGGCAGCGTCGCTGGTGGTGACCAGCGGCCCGCGCACGGCCTCCATGCAGCCGATCACCACCTCGTGGCGCGTCTCCTGATCTTTATGACTCCAGCCCATCGCCCGGCACGCCGCGGGCCAGAGCACGGCGTGATAGTGGGAACGTTCTTTCGGAGTCATGGCAGAGGGATCGGCTGGAGGGTTTTCGGGAGATACAGCGGATGCCTGGGCAGGCCGTCCTTCGTCACGCCAAGGCACTGCAGTTTGATTCCCATTCTAAACCGGAGGAGATTGATCACATCCTTGCCGCGCTCCCGGTGGTTGCCGTGCGCTCCCCAGCCGCAGACGACCAGGGCGGCTTCGCTGGCAGCGTTTCTGATCGTCCGGTCGTTCCAGAGGCTGCTCGGCATCGGGTCGCTGCGCATTGCCTTCGGATCGGTCGCCCGGAAGTCGAAGAGGTTGGTGATGCACAGGCCACCGTAGCCCCACGCGCGCGCGTAGCCGACGCAGCGCAGCAAGGTCGGATCGTCGGTCTCGGCCGTGGCCGTGCTCGGATTGAGCAAGATGAAATTCATGGTGGGCAACGTCTCGTCCCACCACCTCCATAGGTCGTGACGATAGCGGCCGCAGATCGAGATTCCGGCCCGGCAGCGCATTGGCATGCCGGCGCATTTCCGCTCCGAGGTCGAGTGATCGAGCAACTTGAGGTTAGCGCTCATGCGGCCTCCGTTTCCCGTCCCGCCTTGCGCGGGTGGTGGTATTTAGTGACCTCGGCGATCGGGGCGCAGAAAAGGTTGTCCAGGTGCAGGTGTTCGACGTTCGCGTCGAGGAACGACACCTGCCAGCCGGCCGGGATCGGGCCATGCGCGTCTTCCCACATCTGATGGTGCATCGGCCGCCGTGCGCCCGTGGTACCTCGATAGTAGTCCTTCGTCATGGTGTACGCCTGTCCCCGATACGTGAGCTTCGGCAACAGGCGCTTGTGCCGCGGCCGCATTTTCAGGCCGCGGGTCTGGAACATCTCGAAAACGGATTGCCGCGTGCCGCCGAAAATCTTGGCCACCGATCCACACGATTTCCCTCTCTGGTACTCCTCGTACATCGCACGCACGATGTATTCCGGCGTCCCGTTGCGCCCCCAATGGGCGAGCCGGGCCCGGCGGGTCAGCTTCGCTGATAACAGCCGCGCCTCTGCCGGCGTCGGCATCTCCACCGGCCGGGCCCGTGCGGCCGCCGAGCGCACCTGGGCAGGAGTCAGCCCGATCCGGGTGACGGCCGCCGCCGGAGGTTCATGTTTCGCCAGGAGAGCGAGGATGTCGGCGGCGGAGCTCACAGCCACCCTTCCACGCGCGACCAGGCGCTATTCAGGTCGCTGAGATAATCCGCCAGGTTGAATTTCGCCGCGGCGCGCAGATCGGCCAGCTCCTGAGCCTCGCGCTGACAGCAGTACTCAGCGGTTTCTTCATATTCGAGGCGGAGATAGGCTGGGACGCAATAGAGTCGAGCGACCTCGCTCGGGTAGACGAGATACTCCCAGTCGCGATGATAGGCCGGGTCGTCCGAGGCGCGCACGCATTCGTCGACCGCGGCTTCCAAGCGCGCGAGACGGGCGTGTAGCGCGAGCAGCGACCACCGCTTCCATTCAGGATGATTTTGGGGCGAGCGGCTCATACCTGCCTCCCGATCGGTGCGATCGCGAAAGCCGTGCCCTCCAGGAACGACGGCATCTGTGTCTTCATCCACTCGGAGACCAGGGAGGTGCGGATGGATTCGCGCACGCGCGTGGTGCGATCGATCGCGCGCTGGGCGTCGCGCGGTTTGAGAAACGTGATGATGGGCGTGCCAGGGATCAGTACACCGCCGCGGTGGGAGCCGGACACGTTGACGAGTTTGCACGGCTGGCCGTCGCGGGTGACGATGCACCCGGTGGTTTCGATCTGGGCGGCGATCACCGCCTCTTCGGGTTTATTTTTCATGGGGATAGCGGTTCCTGCAGCAGTTTGAGCACGGCGTCCCGGTCGGCCGCGGTCGCGAACGCGGTGGCTCCGCCCGCAGGGCGAGCGTGAGCCACTGGTTGAGGCGGAGCGGATCGTGGGTCGCCAACTCCTCCTTGAGGGAGATGGATTTGATTTCGATCGTAGCACGTCCCTCACCGCCCGCGCGGAGCGCATGGCCCTTGCCGTGGATCAGAGCGCGGCGCACATCGATCCACTCGCGAGGCACCTGGGCGGCGGTGATGGGCGTGATCTCGTTCACGGCGTGTTCCTCAGGCCGAGGGCGATGATCTCCTCCTGGGCATCGGCCTTGCCGCGGAAATATCCCGCGGCGTAGTCGCTGTCCGGGGCGAGCCAGAGCGAGATGTTGCGGTTGATGGCGGCGCGATTGAGGAGCTGTTCGACGCTCACCGTGACGGTGGCGGTCGCCGGCGCAAAGGTCTGCGCTGTGAGGGCGCCGGTGAGGAGGAGCGCCAGGCAGAGGAGGAACGATTTGGTTTTCATGCGGCAGCCACCCCCTTTGCCGTCTTCTTCGCCGCGGCAGGCGATTTCTCGGCCTCTCCGACCGCCTCGCCAAACTCCGCCTTTTTCGCCGAGGGCTTGAAGTTGTGCGTTTGAGAGCGGCGCACGCCGAGCTTCGCGAGCTCGGCGTCCTCCAGTTTTTCGAGCGACTCGATGCTGATGGTGGTCTCGACGTTCAGGAAATCGTCCTCGCGCTTGGCGGCGCGGATGAGGGCGATCGTCATGGTCTCGTCGGCGATGACCAGGCTGGTGGCGGTGGTGCGCTTCACCGCGCCGAAGGGCGTCTTGAGTGTGGTCGCCTTGGCAAACCACTGGGGGTTCCGCGCAGCGATCACCTGGAGCGCTGCTTCGGTTTCGCCGATGGTGGTCTGGAGTTCTTTGTAGCGCTCGATGTATCCCTTCGCGAGGGCGAGCTGCTCTTTGCTGGCATCGGCTTCCAGGCTGTTGAGCTCGGTGGTGGCCGCGGTGAGCGCGGCCAGCAGGTTGACGAGGTCGGCGTAGTCGTTCTTGAGGCCCGCGGGAGCGGGAGGTGTGGAGGTTGTGCTCATGGTTTTATTTGGCTTGAGGATTGGAGGTTGATAGGCGCGCGACGGCCTCGGAGATCCGGGCGTCGCGGGTGAGTTGGAGGAGGGTTTCCGCGCGCTGCAGGGCGGCGCGGGCCTGGCTGGTTTCATTGCGCCGCACGCACGTGCGGGCGCGGGAGGTGTAGACGCCCGCGTGCGCGAGCAGCCGATCGACGGTATTCGTCATGACAGCCCTCCCTGGAGGATCAGGGCGACGAACCAAGACGTGACGCAGACCCCGGCGGCGAACGCCACCGAAAGCGCCAGGACGGCGGTGGACAACGGACAGCGCACCGGCGCGCGGTCGTGGGAGACCGGCAGAGGGAAACGGTGATTTTTCACGCCGCACCTCCCGGCTCGATGACAGGGCATGCGGGCAGTTCGGTCCAGGCGTAGACCTTGCCGGGCGAGATCGGATGGCCGCTGCTGTGCATCCAGGTGTCGTCGCCCGTGCGCCAGCCCTCCGAGGCAAGGGGCTCGCCGCGCACGGCGAGGAGGACGTCCGTGAACGCCGCGGGCGGATTCACCCTCGGATGATGCCAGGTGATCACGACTGGCCTCCCTTCACCGCGGCCCATGCCGCGTCGAACTGCTTGAGGGTGGTGGTGACCGGGCGCTTCAGCAGCGGTTTCAACGTCGATGCCGGCGTCGCGCTCTTCTTCGGCGGGAGGCCGGGAATGTGGGCCCAGGCGTAGACGCCGTTGACCAGCGCCGCATCGTCGTTCCACCAGCAGCCGCCGGCATGCGCGGCAAACACCGGTTCGCTCGTGTTCGGGTCGAGGAGCGCGACCATCACGCGGGTATCATCATCCGGCAATTCGTCCG
>JAPLTR010000504.1 GCA_026398065.1 Verrucomicrobiota bacterium
CGGCCGCCGGCACGATCACCGGTGGTGTCGCCGAAGCGCTCATCGCGACGGCCTGCGGTCTCCTCATCGCGATCATGGCCCTCCTCCCCTTCAACTACCTGAACGCCCGCACGGAACAGGCCAAGCAGGACGTCGCCGACGCCTCCCACGCCCTCGAGATTCTCATCAAGAAATCCGAGACCACCGCCCCGTTCTCCCGCTAATTATCCGCTCCGGCGGTACGCGCTTCAGCACACCCATCACCTCAGCCACTCCACACCATGGCCGGATCATCAGGCGGTAACACAGGCGGCAAGAAGAAGGCACGCATTGAGATCATTCCTCTCATCGACGTCATTTTCTTTCTGCTCGCGACCTTCGTGTTGTTCACGCTCTCACTGAACACCCCCCAGGGCGTTCCGGTGGTCCTTCCCCAGTCGGAGAGCGGCGTGGAGCGCGACACCGCCGGCACGGCCACCGTGTCCGTCACGGAGCAGGGCAGCCTCGCCTGGGACAAGGAATTCGTCGAACTCGGCGACTTCCTCAACCGGCTCAAGGCGTTCTACACCCAGAATCCCGAAGGGCGCATTCTCATCAACGGCGACGAGAATGCCCCGTTCAATCAAGCGATCTATGTTTTCGACGAAGCGCGCAAAGCCGGCTTCAAGAAAATCTTCATCGAGACCCAGGTTCGCGCCACCCGCTGAGTGGGCGTTGAACAAATCTCCCAGCATTTACCACCATGGCCGGATCCAGTGCAAAAGCAGAGGAGGGCAAGAAAAAGGCGCGTATTGAGATCATTCCTCTCATCGACGTCATTTTCTTCCTGCTCGCCACGTTCGTTCTCTTCACGCTGTCGCTCAACAAGATCTCGTCGATCCCGGTCGACCTGCCCGTGGCGAATCCGAACAGCGCGCCCAATCCCAATGACCCGACGGTCTACCTGCAGGTCTCGGACTCGGGCAATTGCTATTGGAAACAGGGTTCCGGCTCCGCTCCCGAGTTGATCACCGTCAGCGAAATCGCGCCGCGACTCGCCGACTACAAGAACCGCGAGGCCAATCCCCGCGTTCTCGTCCAAGGCGACAGCAAGGCCCGTTTCGGCGCTGCCGTCCTCGCACTTGACGAAATCCGCAAAGCGGGCATCGCGCAAGTCTCCGTCCAAACCACCGTTCAGCCCACCGGACGCTAGTCCCGGTCCCCTCCCATGCGTCGCGATCTCATCCTCGGCATCCTCCTGTCCGCTCTGGTCCACGGCGGCATTTTCTTCGGCGAAAAGCTCATCAAGTTCAAACCCAAGCCCAAGCCTGTCGCCATTGAGGCGCCCAAGGTGCAGCTCATGGAGATGCCCAAGCTCGAGCCCGATGAGCCCGAGAAGGTGGAGGCCACCGACGAGCCCATCAAGCCGATGGACCTCGCCCCGCCCATGCTGACGGACGTCCCCCAGATCGTCACCGACACGTCCTTCGTCCAGAAGGTGCAGCCGCCGCCGCCCGAGGGCATGCGCCCCGCCGTCGGCGTCCTCACGATCCCCGGCGACCGCGACACCTCCCACTTCAAGGGCCAGACGGTGTTCGATCCGTCCATGCTCGACAACCAGCCGGTGCCCCGCATCCAGGGCCGTCCGACCTACCCGTTTGAAATGCGCCGCGCCGGCATCGCTGGTGAGGTCGTCGTCGACTTCATCGTCGACGCCAACGGCGATGTCCAAAACGCCTTCGCCGTGAAGATGTCCCAGCGCGAATTTGAGTCCGCCGCCGTGCAGGCCGTGTCCAAGTGGAAGTTCAAGCCCGGTCGCAAGGGCGGTCGTCCCGTCAACACGCACATGCAGGTGCCCATCGTATTCACCCTCAACGAGGATTAATTCATCCCGTGACCGCCTCATTTTTCTCCTTCCTCCCTTCCCGCGCCCGCTCGGCGCACGTCGCGCTGGCCCTCGCCCTCGCCTTCCCGGCTTCGCTGTCGCTGCAGGCCCAGGGCCCCGCTGCGAATGCGCCGCGGCAGCCCCCCAGCCTCAATGAGAAGGTCAGCGCCGAGTTTCAGAAGCTGAAGCCGCTGCAGGACGCCAAGAACTGGAACGGCATGATCGCCCTGCTCGACGGCCTCCTCCCGACCGTGGGGCCCCAGAGCTACGATCTCGCCTACATCCAGGACATGCGGGCCCGCCTCCTCGCCCAGCAGGACCAGTGGGCGGCTTCCATCGACACCATGGAGCTTTCGCTCAAGGTCTCGGACGCCAACCAGTATTTCGACAAGAACAAGACGCTGGAAATGCTCCTGTTCCTCGCCCAGGTGAGCTACCAGCAGGCCACCACGATCAAGGTCGCCGCCGACCAGCAGCGCTACCTCACGAAGGCCGCCGACTATTTCAAACGCTGGCTCAAGGACACCCCGAAGGCCACGCCGGAGATCAGCGCCTTCTACGCCACGATCCTCCTCCAGCAGGCCGTGGCGGACCCGAAGAACGTCAACATGGCCCTGATCAAGCAGGCCCATGCGGAAGTGGACAAACTCTTCCTCACCACCCTTCGCCCCAAGGAGCAGCTCTACTTCCTCCTCTTCTCCATTCTCCAGCAGGAGAACGAGATCGCCAAGGCCGCCGAAGTGCTTGAGCTGATCGTCAAGC
>JAPLTR010000999.1 GCA_026398065.1 Verrucomicrobiota bacterium
CGGAGCTGCACGCTGTCGACGAGGCGGTCCTGGGAGACGATGTCGGTGGCGACGATGAGCTTGTCGCCGGGGGCGATACGGCCTTCGCGGCGGAGGAGAGCGATGGCGTTTTCGATCGTCACGTCGGGCTCGGCGGCGAGGGGCATCAGGAACGGCTCCACGGCCCGCAGCAGGTGGAGCTGGCGGAACACCTCCGGCGACGGCGTGAACGCGATGATCGACGAGTGTGCGGGGCGGAGGGCGGCGAGGCCCTGGGCCATGAAGCCGTGGCGGGTGAAGGTGAGGAGCTTCGAGCGCGGCAGCTCGTTGGCGAGGACCACGGCGGAGTGGAGGACCTTCATACGTTCGCCGGTGAAGACGGCGGGCGCGCGGGAGTCGGGGGTTTCCTCCGCCTCGATGCGGCGCGCGATCTTGTCGAGCATCTGCACGCACTCGAGCGGATATTTGCCGATGGTGGTCTCGCCGGAGAGCATCACGCAGTCGGCGAGCTCGAAGACGGCGTTGGCGACGTCGGTGATCTCGGCGCGCGTGGGGACGGGCTGGGAGATCATGCTCTCCAGCATGTGGGTGGCGACGATGACCGGGCGGCCCTGCGCGAGGCAGGCGCGGACGGCGCGGCGCTGGATCACGGGGAGCTCCTCGAAGGGGCACTCGATGCCGAGGTCGCCGCGGGCGACCATCAGGGCGTCGCAGGCGGAGACGATGCTGTCGAGGTTGTCGATGGCGGACTGGTCCTCGATCTTGGCGATGATGCGGCAGCGGGACTTTTTCTCGCTGAGAAAGGCGCGGAGCAGGTCGATGTCCTTGGATTCGCGGACGAAGGAGAGGGCCACGAAGTCGATGCCTTCCTCGAGGCCGACGGTGGTGTCGCCGCGGTCCTTCTCGGTGAAGGAGGGGAGGTTCACCTTGACGCCGGGGAGGTTGATGTGGCGGCGGGATTTCAACTCGCCGGGAATGAGGACGCGGCAACGGATGCGGGCGTCGTCCTTGGCGAGGACCTCCAGCCGGAGGAGGCCGTTGTCGACGAGCACGGTGTCGCCGATCTTGATGTCCTTGACGAGGTCCTGGTAGTTGACGTCGACGGAGCGGATTTCCACGCCCTGGTCGGCGGCGCCGCCAGGCTTGACGGTGAAGTCGAAGATCTCGCCGGCCTTGAGCTCGATGGGGGCGGCGAGGTCGCCGGTGCGGATCTCGGGGCCCTTGATGTCCATCATCACGGCCACGTCGCGGCCGATGCGGGCGCTGACGGCGCGGATGCGACGGATGACGGTGCGCGTCCAGTCGTGCTTCGCGTGCGCCATGTTGAGGCGGATGATGTCGGCGCCGCCGGCGATCATCTTTTCGAGCATCTCCTCGCTTTCGGTCGCGGGCCCGAGGGTGAAGATGATTTTGGTGCGGCGAAGGACGGGAGCGGGAGTCATGGCGGCCTGTTTGGTGCAGGAAATGGGCCGGGCGCGCAAGCGCGGGGGTCAGGACGGCGAGGAGAAGCCAAAAAATGCACAGTGAGGCGGCCGGCCCGCGATTTGTTACAAACGCCGCGCGGAATTTCCGTGCAGCGGGCGGGGGTTCCGGCAGAGAGTCGGGTTGGTTCGCCTCCTGCTTCCGGCCTGCGGGAGCCGTTCCGCTCCACGCCCTTCACCCTATCTTATGTCATCGCTCAGCATCGTCGCGGTTGTCCTGTCGGTCGTCATCTTCGTCTACTTCTACAACAACCCGATGAAGCACGGGCCGTGGTTCCTGAGCCGGCGCTTCATCAACTGGTTTCCGCTGGGGATGACGTATGCGTTTCTCTACATGGGGCGCTACAACCTCACGGTGGCGAAGAACGCGCTCGGCACGCTGATGTCGAACCAGGACTTCGGGCTGATCTTCGCGGCGGGCACCTCGGTGTACGCGTTTTCGTTTCTCGTGAACGGGCCGCTGGTGGACAAGATCGGGGGCAAGAAGGGCATCATCATCGCG
The DNA here is from genome assembly GCA_026398065.1 of Verrucomicrobiota bacterium. Taxonomy (GTDB): domain Bacteria; phylum Verrucomicrobiota; class Verrucomicrobiia; order Opitutales; family Opitutaceae; genus GAS368. The sequence goes on from JAPLTR010000999.1 coordinate 1,963, forward strand.
GCG
>JAPLTR010000950.1 GCA_026398065.1 Verrucomicrobiota bacterium
TGAACGGGAACTTGCCCACCTTGTAGTCGAGCTTCTTTTCCTTCGCGGCCTTCTCGGTGAGGCCCGTGCTCGAGACCTGCGGCTGGCAGTACGTGCAGCCCGGAAAATTCTTCACGCGCTTCGGCTTGCCGGCGCCAAACATCCCGTTGACCGCGTTGACGGCCTCGAACGTCGCGACGTGCGCGAGCCACGGCGGCCCGATGATGTCGCCCGCCGCGTAGATGCCCTTCACGCTCGACTGGTAGTCGTCGCCGACCTTCACGTAGTTGCGGTCGAGCTCGACGTTCAGGCCCTTGCCGATCACGCCCTCGATGTTGGCGACGACGCCGATGGCCGAGAGCACCGTCTCCGCCTCGATCTCGGTCGTCACGCCGTCCTTCACGAGGTTCAGCTTCACGGAGTCCTTCCCGACCCGGAAATTCTCGCACTTCGTCCCGACATGGATCGCGATGCCCTGCTTCTCGAACGAGCGGTGCAGCGTCTTCGCGACCTCCTCGTCCTCGACCGGCAGGATCTGCGGCAGCATCTCGACGAGGGTCACCTTCGAGCCGAAGGCATTGTAGAAATACGCAAACTCCACGCCGATCGCGCCCGCGCCCACGATCACGATGGACTTCGGCAGCGTCTTGTTCGCCAGCGCCTCGCGCGACGTCATCACGCGCACGCCGTCGACCGCGAGGTCGGGGATGCGGCGCATCTTGCAGCCGGTGGCGATGAGGATGTTCTTCGCCTTGAAAAACTTCCCCTTGTGCTCGCCCTCGGTGATTTCGACCATGCCCGCCGCCGGCACCGCGGCGCGGCCCACGAAGTAGTCGACCTTGTTCTTCTTGAAGAGAAACTCGATGCCCTTGGCCATCTGCTGCGACACGCCGCGCGAGCGCTCCATGACCTTGGCAAAGTCGAAGGTCACGTCCTTCGCCGTGATGCCGAACGCGTCGGCCTTCTTGATCTTCTGGTAGAGCTCCGCGCTCTTCAGCAGCGCCTTCGTCGGAATGCAGCCCCAGTTGAGGCAGGTGCCGCCCGCGCGCTCGCTCTCGATGCACGCGACTTTTTTGCCCAGCTGGCCCGCGCGAATCGCGCCCGCGTAGCCCGCCGGACCGCCACCGATGACAATGAGATCGTATTCCGTAGTTTCAGCCATAACGCCAACCTGCCCCGGCCCACGACACCGTCAAACGGATTTTAGATCCGACCTCCGAAGCAGGGCGGGCTTCAGCCCGTAGCACGGTCAACCTGACCGTGCTCGGAACGCCCCTGACTCCCCCGCGCGGTCAGGTTGACCACGCTACGACCGATGCCCTCGCCCTTTCCGCCCGATTCCAAGTTCAGATATCGATCACGTCATCCGGCTTTTGCTTCACCCGCGGCGGGGTCGCCTCCGGCTGCACCGGCTGCGGCGCTTGCGGCGGCACCCGCGGCCGGGCCGGCCGCGTAAAGCCGCTCAGCACCATGTTCGTGATGCTCACGACCAGCGCCCCCCACACCGCCGGCCAGAAGCCCGCGACGTGA
>JAPLTR010000644.1 GCA_026398065.1 Verrucomicrobiota bacterium
CCCGACCGCGGTCGCGGTCGGGCCGGACAACCGCATCTACGTGGCCGACGGCTACGGCGCGAGCGTCATCCATGTCTACAGCCCGGAGCGCAAATACCTGAAGACGATCGGAACGAAGGGCGAGGGCGACGGCCAGTTCAAGACCTGCCACGGCATCGCGCTCGACACCCGCTACGAGAAACCGCTGCTCCTCGTGTGCGACCGCGAAAACAAGCGCCTCGTGCACCTCGACCTCGACGGAAAATTTGTCCGCACGCTCGCCGCCGACCTGCGCCGTCCGTGCGCGGTCTCGCTGATGGGTGAGTTCGCCGCCGTCGCGGAGTTGCAGGGCCGCGTGGTCATCACCGACAAGACGGGCAAGATTGTCGCGACGCTCGGCGACAATCCCGACCAGAAGCAGTGGGCGGCGTTCAAGCTCGCGCCCGAGTTCTGGCAGGACGGCATCTTCATCGCGCCGCACGGCGTGGCGTTCGACGCCGCAGGCCACCTCTGCGTGCAGGACTGGAACTACATGGGCCGCCTCACCAAGCTGCGCCGGACTGCTGGCGGTCTCGCCCTCGCCCGATGATTCGCCGCACCCCCTCCCGTTTCCCGCTCTCCGGCGCCGCCGCGGGCGCGCTGGCGGCGGGAGTGTGGTTACTCGTATCGGCCGCGCCGGCGGCCCGGGCGGCCTCGGCTCCGGCGGCTGGACCGGCGAAGCTCCACTATAACGAGGACATTCAGCCGATCCTCGCGGAAAACTGGTTCCACTGTCACGGTCCCGACTCCGGCACGCGCACGGGCAAGCTCCGCCTCGACCGCGGGGAGTTTGCCACGGCGGTGCGCGGCGATCACGAGCCCGCCATCGTCCCGGGCAAACCCGACGAGAGCCCCCTCGTCGAGCGCATCCTGTCGAAGGACTCCGAGGAGGTCATGCCTCCTCCGGACTCGCACAAGGCCCTCAAGCCCGCGGAAATCGCGCTGCTGAAACGCTGGATCGCCGAGGGTGCCGAGTATCAGCAGCACTGGTCCTTTCTCCCTCCCACGCGGCCTGCGGTTCCCGCCCTGACCTCGGCCCCGCGCGGATGGGCGCGCAACCCCATCGACCAGTTCATCGCGCAAAAACTTGCCGCCTCCGGCCTCAAGCCGGGTCGCGAAGAGACGCCCGCGCGGCTGCTGCGCCGTGTGACGCTCGACCTCACCGGCCTGCCGCCGACGCCGGAGGAAATCGCGGCGTTCACCCGCGATCCTTCGCCAGCCGCCTACGACCGCGCGGTGGACCGCCTGCTCGCGACCGATGCGTGCGCGGAGCAGTTTGCGCGGCAGTGGCTCGATGCGATCCGTTATGCGGATACGCACGGCATCCACATCGACAACTACCGCTCGATCTGGCCGTTTCGCGACTGGGTCGTGGGTGCATTCCAGCGGAATATGCCGTTCGACCAGTTCACCGTGGAGCAGATGGCCGGTGATCTCCTGCCCAACGCCACGCTCGATCAAAAGGTCGCCTCCGGCTACAACCGCTGCCTCTCCACCACGAGCGAGGGCGGGGCCATCGCCGCCGAGTACGAGGCGATCTACGCCAAGGACCGCGTCGAGACGATGTCCACGGTGTGGCTCGGCCTGACCACCGGCTGTGCCGCGTGCCACGATCACAAATTCGACCCGATCAGCACGAAGGACTTTTATTCGCTGACCGCATTTTTCCGCAACAACACGATGCCCGCGATGGACGGCAACGTGTCCGACACGCGGCCAAACGTCTTTGTCCCCGCCGCCGCCGACCGCGCGCGGTGGACCGCGCTCCAGTCGGAAATCGAAGGGATCAACACCGCGATCCAGGCGCGCGCCAAGGAGGCCGACGCGGATTTCGCCAAATGGCTGGAGTCCGCCCGCGCGCTCACGCCCGCGCCGCGCGACCACACGATCCCACTGCACGTCGCGCTCAACGAGGCCGAGGGGCCGCTGGGGCTCCCCGCGGACGCGAAACTCGCCGGTGCGCCCGCCACGCCGGATCGCATCGACGGCGTCTATGGACCGGCGCCGAAACTCAACGGCCTCGATCTCGTGCTCGGTCCGCCTGTGCCGTGGCTCCGCGAGGGCGCCGAGAGCTTCGGCCTGCTCGTGCGCATCGAGGGCTCGCCCACGGGCACACTGCTGTCCTGTCTGGGCGACGACCCGAAGTCCGCCGGCTGGGAACTTTTTCTTGAGAACGGCAAGGCGGGACTGCGCGTCACCGATGGCGGCGCCCGTGTCGAGGCCCGCGGCGTGGCTGGTGCGCCGCTCGCTCCCGGCGTGTGGCACCATGTGATGCTGACCTTCGACGCCGCCTCGATGCGCAGCCGTACGATCGAGGTGTATGTTGACGGCCGCGCGGTCGCCAACTCCTCGATCTCCGCGCACCTCCCGGTCGACATCGTGCCGACGGCGCCGCTCCGGCTCGGCTCGCGACAGGCGGCCTCCGGTGGAGCCACTGCACAGTTCAACGACTGCGAGGTCTGGGTGCAGGACGTGCGGCGCTACCGCCGCGGCTTTGTGCCGGGCGACCTCAAGCCGCTCCTCGACCCCATCGAGACTTACACTGCGCTGAAGGCGGAACCAGCCAGGCGCACCGCGGCCCAGACCAAGCTCCTGCGCGCGCACTATCTCGCGACCGTCGATGCGCCGTCGCTCATCCTCGCCCGTCGCCTCGACGCGCTGATGGTCGAGGACGAGACGCTCCGCCGTCGCGGTGGGGTCACGCTCGTGATGGAGGAGAAGAAGGACTCCGAGCCCTTCGCGCATGTGCTGACCCGCGGGGAGTATTCGCAACTCGGCGAGAAGGTCGCTGCGGTCACGCCGGCGGTGCTGCCGCCGCTGCCGTCCGATGCGCCGCGCAACCGCCTCGCGCTCGCGCGCTGGCTCGTCGCTCCGGAGAACCCGCTCACCGCGCGCGTGACGGTGAATCGCGTGTGGCAGCACATGTTTGGCACCGGCCTGGTGGAGTCGGCGGGGGATTTCGGCGTGACGGGCGGCCGCCCCTCGCACCCGGCGTTGCTCGACTGGCTGGCAGTTGATTTTCGCGAGTCGGGCTGGGACTACCGCCGGCTCGTGCGTCTCATGGTCACGAGCGCGACCTATCGGCAGTCGGCAGCCGTGACCCCGGCCCTTTTGGAGCGCGATCCGGCCAACCGCCTCCTCGCCCGCGGTCCCCGCTACCGTCTTGATGCGGAGCAACTCCGCGACCAGGCGCTCGCGGCCTCCGGCTTGCTCGTGACAAAACTCGGCGGCCGCCCTGTTCGTCCCTATCAGCCCGAGGGCGTTTGGGAAGACGTCGCGATGAAGGAGTCCACGACGCGTTACTACCGTCCCGACACAGGCGGAAACCTCTACCGCCGCTCGCTCTACACGCTGTGGAAGCGTACGGCCCTGGCGCCCGACATGGACATCCTCAACGCCCCGACCCGCGAGGTGTCCTGTGTGCGCCGCGACCGCACCAACACCCCCCTTCAGGCCCTCGTCACGCTCAACGATCCGGTGTTTGTCGAGGCCTCGCGCCAACTCGCCGCGCGCGCCGTGCATGCGGCGCCGACCTTCGACGCGCGCCTCGATGCCATCGGCCTGCGCCTGCTCGGCCGGATCTTTGCCCGGGCCGAGCGCTCGATCCTCCGGCGCACGTTTGATGACGCGCTTGCGAGCTATCGCGGCCAGCCCGCCGCCGCCCAAAAACTTCTCTCGGTCGGCGAGTCGCCCGTCGATGCCACGTTGCCCGCGCCGGAACTGGCCGCCTGGACCCTCGTCGCGAGCCAGGTGATGAACCTCGACGAATCGCTCACGAAGTAACCGCCATGCACCCGCTCCCTCCCGACTGGCAAGCCACCTTCGACGCCTACAACGCCGCGATCACCCGCCGGCAGTTCTTTAGGCGCACCGGCACGGGCCTCGGGGTCGCCGCGCTGGCCGCGCTCCTCGGGGAGCGCGCGATGGCAGCCGCGCCCGCCGCCGCGACGCTCCAGACCGCGATGACGGAGCCGTGGAAGATCGCCCCGAAGGCGAAGCGCGCAATCTACATTTCCCTCATCGGTGCGCCCTCGCAGCTCGATCTGTTCGACTACAAGCCCGCGTTGCAGGGGCGCTTTAAAGAGGACCTGAAGGGCTGGCTGGCGGGGCAGGGCGAGCGACTCACC
>JAPLTR010000774.1 GCA_026398065.1 Verrucomicrobiota bacterium
CCAGCAGCTTCGCCTGCTGGATCGTGCTCTCCCGCGCCAGCACGCCGCGGCGGGTGTGCACGAGTTCGCAGCGCAGCGTCCCCGCATCGAGGCGCCGCGCCAGCTGGTCGGAAAATCCGGCGAGCACACATTTCCGGACCGCGGTGCCATCGACCCGCTGTTCGCTGACATCGAGGCCCTCCTTCTGCGCAATCTCCAGAAACTGCTCGAAGAGCGGTCCCACCTGCCGCGCACCCTGCGCATGGATGCCGAGCCGCCGGCAGGCATCGAGGGAGTAGTTCGCCTTGTCGGCATAGCGCCACGCCCGCATCAGCAGGAAGAAATCGCTCTCGTGCTCCTCCCCCAGCGTGTCCTCCCGCGCCTTCTCCACCTCGCGCGGCACACCGCGCAGCAGGAAATTCCTCCCCTGCGTCAGCGCCGCCATCAGGGCCACCGGTCGCACACATCCCCGTTCCTCCGCGGCGAGCAGCATGCGGGCGTAACGCGGATGCACCGGAAAGCGCAGCATGCGCCGTCCGACGTCAGTGATCGTTTTCCGTTCGCCCCCAAGGGCGCCCAGATCGGCCAGCAGATTCTCCGCCCGCACGAGTCCCACCGCATCAGGCTTCTCCAACCAGGTGAAATTCGCCACATCGTCGATGCCGCTGGCCTTCAGCGTCAGCACGACCTCCGACAAGTCCAGCCGCTTCACCTCGGGCAGTTCCTGCGGTGCGCGATTGCCGTGCTCCCGCTCCGTCCAGAGGCGCACGCACACGCCCGGCGCGGTGCGCCCCGCCCGTCCCGCGCGCTGGTCGGCGCTGGCCGCCGAGATTTTCTCGATCAGCAGGGTGTTGATCCCGCGGTGCGGGTCGAAGCGCGCCACGCGCGCCAGCCCGCAGTCGATCACCGTGGTCACCCCGTCGATCGTCAGCGACGTCTCCGCCACATTGGTCGACACGATGATCTTGCGTGTCTCGTAGCGCGCGACCGCGCGGTCCTGCTGCTCCGGCGGCAGTTCCCCGTGCAACGGATAACAGACGAAATCCCGCAGCCCCCGCGCGCCTTGGATCGCCTGCACGGTGCGGTTGATCTCATACGCCCCGGGCATGAAGACCAGCATGTCCCCGCTCGACGAGGCATCCGCCACGCGCTCGCACTCCGCCGCCGCGACGTCCCACATCGGATCCGACTCGAAGTTCACCGTCTTCGGCAGGTACTCGATCCGCACCGGATAGCTCCGCCCCTGCGATACCAGCACGTCGCACGGTGCGAGGTAGGTCTTGAGCGCGCCCGCATCGAGCGTCGCCGACATCACGATGATCTTCAGGTCGGGACGCGTGGACTGTTGGATCTGCACCGCCCGCGCGAGCGAGATGTCACCATAGAGGTGCCGCTCGTGAAACTCATCGAACACGATCGCGCTCACGCCGCGCAGCGACGCGTCAAACGACATCTGCCGCAGCAAGATTCCCTCCGTCACAAACCGGATGCGCGTCCGCTCGCTCACCCGCGACTCCAGCCGTATCTGATAGCCCACGACCTCACCGAGGTTCGTCCCGACCTCCTCCGCCACGCGTTTCGCGAGCATGCGTGCCGCCAGCCGCCGCGGTTGCAGGACCACGACCTCGCCTTTGGCCGCGCGGCCGCCCAGCCCGTCCAGCAGCCCGTGGTGCAGCAGCATCTGCGGGATTTGGGTTGATTTGCCCGAGCCGGTCGGCGCCTGCACGATCAGCCGCCCCTGCGTGCGCAGCGAGGCGACGACGGCGGACTCGAGTTCGTAGATGGGCAGTTCCCGCGGAGGCAGTGGCATGACGTGGTGGAGGAGAGAGCGTTTGCAGCGCCCGGCGCGTGGCAAGCCCGCGTGGTGAACAACCGGTGAATCACTTTATGCCCAAGTTATTCACCGGTTTCGGCGGTGGAGCGATTGTGCAGAACAAAGGCTTCAGTTTCCCGCGGCGGCGCGCACCTTCTTCCTCGTTCCTTGATAGAACAGTCGCAGCGCAGGGGGCCTGAAAAACGCCACTGAGAGCACGGCTGGGATAATCCCGGGTGACCGGGGAAAGGAAGACGGCAGCTGGTGCCGCCTCCCCCTCCAAATCGCGCAAGCGGTCTGACAGGCATATCTCACCAGCTCCTCTGACCGGAGTCGTGTCCGGCTCAGTCACACGAAGCAAGGAGTTGAGCGGCGAGGCGCGATCAGAAACCGCGCGCGAACCGAGTCAGGCGCACGGGAAGTTTCGGCCCGTGCGCCGACGCAGTTACCCAGAGGGTTTTGGTTGCTACTGCGCAGACCAGAACGCAGTCGCGTTGTCCGGCGGGCCCACCCCGCCAAAAGGCCCGGTTCGCTTGCGACCCGGGCGCGCAAGGGCGGCACGGCGGCGGGGAGCGAGCGAACCTGGCAAAGTTCGTCAAACCTCCTCAATGGGGCGGCGTGAAACACACGTCACCCCGCTGCAAAATGAAAGGCAACCTGAGAGGTAAGAGGTCAGACCCGTAGCGCGGGGCCAACGGCCGGCCAAAAGCCGGCGCCGTCCCCGTGGCAACGGTGTGGACGTGAGAAACTGACATTGCAGACGTGTCCGCACCACGTCCGGCGCGCCGTTCCCGGCAGGGAGCGACCGAACCGGGCGCAGAGGCCTCACTCGAAAGATCCCGACCGGCAACGGTCAGGACGGTCCCGCCATGAGACCGAGACATCCGCATGCCGCGGAGAGTGGCGTCGGGAAGCACACCGCCCGCGAAAGCGAGCGCGTCCAAGCGTGTGCCGCCGGGAAAGAGCGCGTGACGAACGCCCACCCCCAAAATTCGGCCCCGGTATCGCAAGATACCGGGGCCTTATTTTTTTATAGTCCGGAACAGTCCGCCGACTATCGCGCTTCCGCCCCTGTGCCGGCCCAAAAAAAGCCGGCCCCGCGCATTGCGGAGCCGGCTGGAGATTCTGCCTGGCTGGCTGCGTCCGCGTCAGATCGCCGCGTCGCCGCGCTCGTCGGTGCGGATGCGCACCACGCCCTCGAGCGGGAGCACGAAGACCTTGCCGTCGCCGATCTTGCCCGTCTTGGCCGAGGCGACGATGGCGTCGATCGCCTTCGCGACCGCATCGTCGGTGACCGCGACCTCGATCTTCACCTTGGGGAGGAAATCGACGGTGTATTCGCTGCCACGGTAGATCTCCGTGTGGCCTTTTTGCCGCCCGAAGCCTTTGACCTCGGTGACGGTCATGCCTTCGACGCCGACCTCGGCGAGCGCGGTTTTTACTTCTTCAAGTTTGAACGGCTTGATGATCGCAATGATGAGTTTCATGGGAATGTAAGGTTATCGATGGTTCGAGAGACTTAGGACTTGGATTCGTAGATGTAACCTTCTTCGCCGTGGTCGCTGAGGTCGAGACCTTCCTGTTCCGCCTCCACCGTCGGACGCAGACCGATCACGGCCTTGATGACGAAGGCGATGATCACGGTCGCGACGACCGCGAGGACGAGCGTCAGGCCGATCGCCTTGACCTGTTCCATCCAGAGGGACTTGCCGACGACGTCCTTGAGGTTGGTGCTGAGGTTGCCGTTCACCGAGGCGGTGGCGAAGAAGCCGGTGATCAGCGCGCCGAGGGTGCCGCCGACGGCGTGAACGCCGAAGGTGTCCAGGGCGTCGTCGTAACCGACCATGGCCTTCAGCTTCGTCACGGCGAAGAAGGGCACCGCGCCGGCGAGGATGCCGACCCAGACCGCGGACGTGCTGTCGATGAAGCCGCAGCAGGGCGTCACGACGACGAGGCCGGCGAC
>JAPLTR010000607.1 GCA_026398065.1 Verrucomicrobiota bacterium
GAACTCCCCGGCCGAGGCCGCGTCCCCCACGAGGGAAATCCAACCAAATCCAAGTAAATCCAACCTGACCCCACTCGCACCCCTGCCCGCCCCCGCCGATCCCACCCCGCCGCCCGCATCGCCACCGGACTCCCCGGCCGAGGTCGCGGCCCACGCCGGGCAAATCCAACCAAATCCAAGTAAATCCAACCTGCCCCCACTCGCACCCCTGCCCGCCCCGGCCGATCCTGCCGAGCCGACCTCGTGGCCCGCGTCGCCGCCGGACTCCGCCGCCGAGGCCACGGCTCCCACGAGGGAAATCCAACCCAATCCAAGTAAATCCAACCAGGTCCAGACCCTCGAAGACCTCCTCCGCCACTTCAGTCCGCCCGGCAGCATGGATGCCCCGAACCCCGCAGCGGCCCGGGAACGCGAAATCCCCCTCGAACCCGGCGAAGTCCGCGAAGTCGAGTACCGCCAGTTCCGCCCCCTCAGCGAGCGCGTGCGCCGCTTTGGCGGGCTGCTGTGACTCGGGAGGATCCTATTGAACCACGGATGAACACGGATCCGGACCCGAACCGCACCACCCACGCCCCTCCGCCCCCTCTTCCGGCCCCCCATTTCACCCTCTCGCCACCCCGTTCCCACCTCCCTCAAAGCCCCTACTACCTTTTAAAAGGTATGCGCCTACCTAACGCGGTGAGTGTAATCCGCGCCAGAACCCGCTGGCTCCTACCTAGAGGTAAGGAGACAGTTACTTAGTAGGAGGCGCCCCGCTCCCGCCATTTTGCGACTCTTTCACGTGACCGACCTCTTTCCAGACCCATTTCTCCCCTCGGGGGCGGGCGCGCCCGGCGCCCCGCCCCCGACCGGAGATACCGGCGGCCCCGCCGGCCGTCGGCGGCCCCCCGTGCGCCGGTCACCGTCCGCCCCCTCCCTCCTCGCGTGAAATTTCTCCACCTCGAGAATCATCCGCGCGACACCGCGCTGGTCCGCTCCCTCCTCCGCGCGGCCTGGCCCGGCTGCACGATCACGGTGATCGTCGACCGGTCGGAATATGTCATCGAGCTCGGCCGCGAGGGCTACGACCTCATCCTCTCCGAATGCGCGCCGGGCGGCTTCCCGGGCTTCGCCGCCCTCGAGCTCGCGCGGACCCAGCGCCCGGACACGCCGTTCGTCTTCTTCACCGCCACCCGCGGCGAGGACCGCGCGCTCGACGCCGTCCACCTCGGGGCCGCCGACTACGTGGTCAAGGACCAGCCGGACCGGCTCGTCCCCGCCGTGGAGCGCGCCCTCGCCGCCGGCGCCCGGCTCAGCGAGCGCCGGCAGGCCGAGGCGGCCCAGCGGCGCATCGCCGAGCTGTTCGACCTCTCGCCCGACCTCGTCGCCACCGTGGCCCCCGGCGGCCGCATCCTCGAGCTGAACCGCGCCGGCCGCCGCCTGCTGCGTCTCCCGGAAGGCTCCAACCTCTCCGATCTCAACGCCCGCCAGTTGCACCCGCCCGACATCGCGGAGTTTATCTTCTCCGTCGCCATCCCCGAAGCCGTCCGCAGCCAGACCTGGTCGGGGGAGACGATCCTCCTCGCCCGCGACGGCACCCCCGTGCCGGTCGCCCAGGTGCTCGTCGCCCACCGGCTGCCCGACGGCACGGTCAGCCACCTCTCGACCACCATGCGCGACCTCACGGCCCAGCGCCGCGACGAGGCCGCCCTCCGCGCCCAACACGAGCGCTTCCAGCTCGTCGCCCACGCCACCAACGATTCCATCTGGGACTGGAACCTCCTCACCGACGAAATCTGGTGGAGCGAGTCCTACGAGACCCAGTTCGGCCATCCCCGCACCGCGCTCGAATCCAGCCTCGCCGCCTGGAAGCGCCACATCCACCCCGACGATCTCGCCCGCGTGGAGCTCTCCCTCGGCGAGACCCTGGCCGGCGGCCAGCCGGCCTGGCGCCAGGAGTACCGCTACGCCCGCGCCAACGGCACCTATGCCGAGGTGCTCGACCGCGGCCGCATCCTCTACGATCCGGCGGGCCGCCCCTGCCGCATGATCGCCTCCATGCTCGACATCACCGAGCGCAAGCTCGCGGAGCACCGCGTCCGCGAGCTGATCGAGCTCCTCGACCGCGCGCCCGACGCCATTCTCGTCACCGATCTCGGCGGACGCGTCACGTTCTGGAACCGCGGGGCCGAGCGCCTCTCGGGCTTCGGCGCCCACGAGGCCCGCGGCCGCAACGTCGAGGATCTCTTCGGCCCCGAGGCCCGCCCGAAACTCTCCGCCGCCGGCCTCGCCCTCGAGTCCCGCGACGAGTGGCGCGGCGAGGTCCACCTCCTCAACCGCGAGGCCCGGCCCATCATCGCCGAGTTCAGCGCCAGCGTCGTCCGCGACGACCGCGGGCAGCCCCGCGCCCGCCTCACCATCGTCAGCGACATCACCGAGCGCAAAAAGCTCGAGGACCGTTTCCTCCGCGCCCAGCGCCTGGAGAGCGTCGGCATGCTCGCCGCCGGCATCGCCCACGACCTCAACAACGTCCTCTCCCCCATCCTCATGGGCGCCCCCATCCTGCGCGACCACATCACGGATGCCGGCGACCTCCAGCTCCTCGCCATGTTCGAGAAGAGCGCCGAGCGTGGCGCGGGCCTCGTGCGGCAGATCCTCAGCTTCGCCCACGGCGTCGGCGGCGAACCCCGCCAGATCCAGGTCAAGCACCTCCTCCGCGACCTCGGCACCGTCATCGCCGAGACGTTTCCGAAGAACATCAAGTTCGAGACCCACCTCGCCCCCAACCTCTGGCTCGTCACCGCCAATCCCACGCAGATCCACCAGGTCCTCCTCAACCTCTGCGTCAACGCCCGCGACTCCATGCCCAACGGCGGCGTCCTCTCGCTGCGGGCCGAAAACCGCCTGCTCGACGACACCGCCGCC